>DATIUL010000359.1:0-7807 GCA_035466865.1 Anaerolineaceae bacterium
TGTTTGATATCGTTATCCTTGACCCACCGTTTTTCTCCTCGACCAAAGCCGGCCGGGTGGACCTATTGGCGGACTGGGTTGGATTGATTAATAAAGCCAGGCCGCTTGTGGCAGATGGCGGAAAACTGGTGGCCATTAATAACGCTTTATTTGCTACAGGGGCCGAAATTCAGACCCAAATTGAGAGTTTATTCCGCGGCGGTTACGTGGAATTGGATAGCATTATCCCTGTGCCCGAAGATTGCACCGGCTTCGCTGAGACGATCCTGGAGAAGGCACCCGTAGAACCAGCCCCTTACAACCATTCCACCAAGATCAGCATTCTGACGGTACATAGAAAAGATGGCCGCAAGGCAGGCTTCCAACAGGTCGCTGGTTAATCAACGTTTGGGTTAGATCCATTACCAGCCATTAACTTAAACAAAATACTTCACGTAAAACGTGAAGTATTTTTATGTTAGGAGTTAATGATTATTTGACGCTGTAAAGCAGGAATTTCTCGCCCAGAGTATTGCAAATGGGGCAAATATCGGGCCGTTTACCAAGTTCGATATATCCGCAAACCGGGCAAAGATAAAAATCAGTCACGTCCAGGTCTTTGCCTTGCTTGACGGCTTCAAGGGCTTTGGTATAAAGGCGGGCATGCACTTCTTCAGCGCTTACGGCATAACCAAACATTTGTTTGGCGGCGTGGTTCTCTTTAACGGCTTCTTCGAGCATGGGCGGATACATTTCGGTGAATTCATAGGTTTCGCCGTCGATGGCGGCTTGCAGATTATCCACAGTATCTTGCACTAATTTCATGGCGCGCATATGGCCGGAAGCATGGATGTGCTCCGCTTCGGCGGTGGCTTCGAATAGTTTTGCAACATTAGCAAAACCCTGGGCAGCAGCTTTCTTGGCAAAGTTCGTGTATTTCTGATAAGCCTGGCTTTCACCAGCAAAGGCATTCTTGAGGTCGTCTAAAGTCTGGGACATATTTTCTCCGTTTATTTTTTTTGTTAAAACAAGTATAAATCAAAACTAATTTTCGAGGGTTAAGATCAATTTTGGAGAAAGAATTCCAAGCAGAATGATGCCAAAATTGATAAATTTGGAGAGGTTTTTGGCAGGTGATTACAAATTTTCTGCTTATGGCCTGGTAAATTGAAATGGAAATTGTTAGGCCTGATAAAGAAAAATCCTCCTGCTCTTGGGAGAAGACTATACAATCCTGTCAGCTATATAGAATATTTTTCGATTAATACCAAAATAGTATAATATTAAGCGTTCCGACATTGATGAACCAACTGGTTCATGTCGATAAATATTTTTCGGAGGAAAAAATGAAAGTAAGAGTAATTAGTCTTGTATTAGTTCTGGCAATGCTATTAGCTGCCTGCACCACCCCTGGCACTACTTCCCAACCTATTGGAAACGAAACCATCACTTTTGGTGTTCTTGCACCTCTCACCGGTACCAATGCTGAATACGGCAAAGGCTTCCAGGTTGCCACCCAGATGGCCGCAGATGAACTTAACGCTGCCGACGGGGTTGCCGGCAAGCAAATCAAACTGATCGTCATGGACTCAAAGGGCGATGCCAAGGAAAGCTCTGACCTGGCACGCCAACTGGTTGAGAACAAAGAAGTTATGGCCATTATTGGCGACTTCACCAGTTCAGCCTCCATGGCTGATGTGCCGATCATCGATGAAGCCAAAATAACCCTGCTCTCCCCAACCGCTTCCAACCCCAACTATGCCTCGATGAGCGATTACGCTTTCAGCATCATGGGACGCCAATCTGATGAAGGACCCTTCTTCTCAACCTACATTTTAGGTAAATACATGCAGGCAAAGAAAGTCGGCATCATCTATATCAACAGCGACTGGGGTTTGTCCTCCTTCAAAGCCGTTACCGACCAAATGAAAGTTGATGGCCTTGAGCTGGTTGCTGAAGCCAACTATGTAGCTGGCGAAACCGACTTTACATCCGTTATCACCAAGGTCAAAGCTGCCAACCCCGATACCGTTCTGATCCTCGACCAGGGCGCAGTTGCACAGGTCGTCAACCAGATCCGCACTTCCGGATGGACAGATGTCAAACTGGCCACTTTGGGACCAGGTGCTTCACAGCAATTAATTGACCTGACCAAGGAAAATTCCGAGGGTCTGATCACTTCGACTCCATTCTTCTTTAACGACTCCGACGCCCCAGCGATGGCCTTTAAAAAGACTTTCACTGAAAAGGCTGGCTTTGAACCCACCGTGCACCCTGTTGTGGCCTACGATGCCCTTTATCTTCTTGTTGAAGCCATCAAGAAAATTGAAGGCCCCATCACCCGTGAATCAATCGCTGCCCAACTGATAAATACAGAATACACCGGCCTGGCTGGCCCAATCAAATTCCAGCCAGCTGGCGATGTTTCCCGCAAGTATGTCATCGGGCAGGTCAAGGACGGCAAGTGGTTCCTGGCCGCTGGGTATGACTACTCAACGTCCAAGTAAAATTTAACTTTTACCCAAGGACCGTTTTAGTCATTTGAATCTCCTGAATGACTGAAGCGGTCCCTTTTTTTGTAGGATAATTATTGGGGAAAAGGAGAGCTAATGGATTACGCAATTTCCATCTTAGTGAACGGCATTGTGCAAGGGTCGATCTATGCCCTGATGGCATTGGGCTACTCGGTGATTGTGGGTATCACCGGCCTGGTCACATTTACGCACGGTGAAGTCATCATGATGGGCGCTTTTGCTTCCTTTTATGTTTTTGAGCTCTTTGGCAACAACATTCTTATTGGTGCGGTGGGAAGTTTTATTGTTTGTGGCATTTTAGGAATCATTATTTATAAAGTCTGTTATGAGCGCTTTTTAGCTGCTCCCCGCCACATAGCCCTCATTTGTACCATCGGCGCCAGCATGATGATCAAGAATCTGGCCCAAATTGTCTTCGGTCCCAACCAAAAACCGATGATGGGCATTGTCAAAAACCAATTAGTGAAGATTGGACCCGTGCAGCTTTCAGTACTGCAACTGGTGATTTTGGCCATCGTGTTGATTCTAGCCCTTGGACTCTCCATCTTCTTTTCCAAAACGAAATATGGCGTGGCTATGCGCGCCGTCAGCCAGGACAAAACCGCTGCCAGCCTGATGGGCCTGAACGTCAATGCCAACGTGTTGCTGGGCAATGTAATCGGTTGCGGCCTGGCAGGGATTGCCGGTATGCTCATCTCGGTTTATTACCAGGCCTTCCAGGCCACCATGGGCGGACCCTTGGGCATGAAAGCTTTCAGCTCCTCCGTGTTGGGTGGCCTGACCGACTCCCGATTTGCTGCATTGGGTGGCTTATTCCTGGGTATTATTGAGAACTTCGGCATCGCGGTAAGCTCAGCCAGCTTCCGCGATATCTTCGCCTTCATCTTCCTGATCCTGATCCTAATAATTAAACCGCAGGGATTCTCGAAGAAGGGAGGTATCAAACTTTGATACAAAAAATCAAGGCCTGGTTTATGGGTCTGCCAAAGACCCTCAGAATCTTTATCAGTTTGTTGCTGGTGGTTGTAGTTTTATTGGTACCTCGCTTTCTGACCTCCAGTTACATCATGGGCATCATTTGCCGCATCCTGCTTTACATAACGTTGGCTGGCTCTTTAAACGTCATCAACGGCTATACTGGCCAATTTTCCATTGGCCACGCGGGCTTTTTTGCGGTGGGTTGCTACACAACAGCCATCCTCTCCAGCAATTATGGCTGGAATTTCTGGCTCACGCTGCCGCTCGCGGGCATCCTGACGGCCATCATCGGCCTGCTGGTTGCGCTGCCCACGTTCCGCATGACGGGCATTTACCTTTCGATCGTCACGCTGGGCTTTTCTGAAATTATCCGCCTTATCGCGCTCAACTGGACAGGCCTTACGGGCGGCCCCCTGGGCATCAAGGGCATCCCTGCCCCGCAATTTCTGGGCATGAACATCCGCCGAGCGGGGGATTACTACTACATCTTCCTGCTCTTTGCAGTGCTCTTTCTGCTTACCACCCATCGGGTTTTAAAATCTCGTATTGGGCGCGCATGGATGTCTATCCGTGAAGACCAACAAGCTGCCCAATCTTTGGGGGTCCAGCTTGTTAAATACAAAGCCATGAACTTTGCTTACGGTGCTTTCTGGGCGGGGCTGGCTGGGGCAATTTACGCCCCTTACATCAATTATGTGGATTCGAATACCTTCACCCTGGATGAGGGCTTCAACATCCTTTCCATGGCCATTATTGGCGGCATGGGCACCCTGGGCGGGCCGGTATTGGGGTCTTTCGTGGTGAACATCCTCAACGAACTGCTGCGGCCGGTGAGCGCTTACCGCCTGGTGGTGTACGGTCTCCTGATCGTGGTGATGATGTGGATAAGGCCACAAGGCCTGATTGGGGCATCGGATTCGATGCTGGCCGACGATCGCACAGGATTGGACCTGCTTGAACGCCTGGGATTAAAAAAGAGGAGAACAGCATGAGCGCGCTCCTCGTTGCCAACAACGTTAGCAAGCACTTCGGCGGCCTTAAGGCGGTTGACAGCGTAGATATGACCATCAATGAGGGTGATATCTTCGGCATTATCGGACCTAACGGCGCTGGCAAGACCACCTTCTTCAATATTTGTTCAGGTGTCTACAAACCCACATTCGGCGAAATTACATTCGACAGCCATTCCCTGGTTGGGCAGAAACCGGAACAAATCGCCCGATTGGGCATGGCACGCACCTTCCAGAATATCCGCCTCTTCAAGTATATGAGCGTGCTGGATAACATTTTCATCGGCTTCCAGACTAAAACCAGGACCGAGCTGACAGATGCCATCCTTCATACCGCCACTTACAAAAACGATGAACGCCTGATCCGCGAAGAAGGCTTGAAAGTGCTGGACTCGCTGGGTCTGCTGCCCTTCAAAGACACCAAGGCAGGCAACCTTTCCTACGGTATGCAGCGCAAGGTTGAAATTGCCCGTGCGCTGGCTTTGGGGCCCAAACTCTTACTACTGGATGAACCCGCGGCCGGTATGAACCAGCAGGAAAAGCAGGAACTTATGCACTTCGTGATTGATCTCAACAAAAAGGGTTACACCATCGCGCTGATTGAGCATGACATGAGATTTGTTATGAATTCCTGCAACCGGATTTTAGTGCTCAATTTTGGCCAAAAGATTTGCGAAGGCAGCCCGGAGGAAGTGCGCGAAGATAAAGGCGTGAACGAGGCCTATTTTGGCAAGGGGCTGCTGGTAGGGCGGAAGGCGGTGGCCGCATGAACTTGCTGACGGTTGAAAATTTGGTGGTTAACTACGGCTACATCCATGCCCTGTTGGGCATTAGCTTCCATGTGGATGAAGGCGAGATCATTACCCTGATTGGCTCAAACGGGGCGGGTAAAACGACTTCACTAATGTCAATTTCGGGCATGCTCAAAAAAACAGAAGGCAAAATCACCTTTATGGGGCAGGATATCAGCGCCATGAAGCCTCACAACATTGCCCGCCTGGGGATCTCGCATGTGCCAGAAGGACGCAAGATATTCCCGGAGTTATCGGTGGACGAGAACCTGCGAGTGGGAACGATTGCCAACCCACGCTACGATAAGGGTAGGTCGCTTGAAATGCGCGACCGGGTTTATACACTCTTCCCACGCCTAAAGGAACGCCTTAACCAAGGGGGCGGCACGCTTTCAGGCGGGGAACAGCAGATGCTGGCCATCGGGCGCGGCCTGATGATGGAACCCAAACTACTCATCCTGGATGAACCTTCACTTGGCCTTGCGCCGAACATCGTTGAGAATATTTTTGAACTGATCTCCCGCATCCGCGAGGATGGCATCACCATCCTGCTGGTTGAGCAGAACGCTTCGATGGCGCTTGCAGTGGCTGATAGAGGGTATGTGCTTGAGACTGGCAAAGTAATCATGGAAGGCAGTGGGAAGAGCCTGCTGGTGAATGAAGAAGTACGCAAAGCCTACCTAGGGGCGTAGAAGCCTTACATTTCCGTTTGACGCAAATTTCGATTAGTCTTGAGCCGAATTAAGCTAATTTAAAGGAGCAGGCATGAACAGCAAAGAACGCGTAATTGCGGCTATTGAAGGCCAGGAGGTGGATCAGCTTCCAACTGGTTTTTGGTACCACTTTGATCCCAGGACCTTTGGCAGTATTGAGGCAACGGTTGAGAACCATTTGCGTTTTCACCAGGAAACCGATGTGGACATTCTGAAGGTGATGAATGAAAACCTCTTCCCATTCACCCAGAAAATCGAAAGCGCCAAAGATCTCCTCAAGATCAAGCCGGCGGGCAAGCATCCTGAATTCATCAAGAAGCAAACCGAAATTACCAAGCGAGTGGTGGACGGTTTGGGAGGAAAAGCTTTCACCCTGTTGACCCTGCATGGCACCTGGGCTTCAACCTGGCATGCCAGGGGCGGCGGTGAGGGCTACAGTGAGGGCTCGGATTTCCTGGCCAGGTTGTTGAGGGAAGACCCCAAAGCCATGAGCTATATCTTTGAGATTATTGCGGAAGCCATGTGCCAGCTGATAGACCAAGTGAGCAGCACAGGTGTGGACGGAATCTACTACTCGGCCTTAGGCGGGGAGCGCTACTTGATTTCCGACGCGGAATACACGGAATGGGTGCGCCCCTGGGATCAAAAAATCCTGGACTATGCCAACCAGGCCTTCAAATACAACGTCCTGCACATGTGCAAGGACGACCTCAACCTTTATCGTTTTTCTGGGCTTGACGCGGCCGTGGTCAATTGGGGCTCAAATATTCCCAGCAACCCAAACCTGAAAGAGGGTTGGAGGCACTTCCCGCATAGCGCAATATTGGGTGGTTTTGACAATACCAAGGACGTGCTTTATGATGGCGACACCGACACGCTCAAGGCTCACATTTATAAGATCAAGCAGCAGGTAGGCGGCCGAAAGCTGATCCTGGGCGCGGATTGCACAATCCAGGGGCAGATTGATACCCGTCAGTTGCGGCGTGTGAAGGAAGCCGCCGCGCTGATTGGCTGAAAGCTGCTCTAAAATGTGTTCTTCGAGCCCAGCACTCCTTTTGGTAAAGACACAATTCAATAACACATATTAAGCTCTGAAGATGACGAACGGTTTCTTTATTTTGGAAATGGGTTCTGCTAAAAGACTGCTTTTCAGCAGAGTTTTTGTTGGATTGAGATTAATAATTCATCACAGAAAATCAAGTTTTTTCTAATTGACAATTAGAAACCGTTATGCTAAAATCCCATCTCCTGACCGGGAACACGGTTAGATTTAAAATGCGGGTGTAGTTCAATTGGTAGAACGCCTCCTTGCCAAGGAGGAGGTCGTGAGTTCGAGCCTCATCGCCCGCTCTTGAAAAACTGATACCGGTAGATATCAGTTTTTTATTAAGGCGACGTGGCCAAGTAGTAAGGCAAGGGTCTGCAAAACCCTCATCATGGGTCCGAATCCCATCGTCGCCTCTTTTTATTTAATTCCCCCAAAAGCTAAAATTGATAAACGACCGTTTATTCATAAGATTATTGAACAAAAGATGTATAATCTCAGGTACTATTACTTTTGAAACTGATCAGGGAGTCAATAAATCATAGGTTCAACACCAATATAAACAAATAATAAGATAACGCAATATTTTTCCAAAGAAGAGGTGGAAAGTGAAAAGATGCTATTTATTACTTATTGTGGTTCTTTTTATACTGTCTGCATGTTCCCCTGCATCCCCTGCACCTAATCCGGTCATTCCCAATTCTGAAGATTCTCGACCCACTCAGACTGCTTATCCTACATATACTATTGTTCCAAC
>DATIUL010000360.1:0-5587 GCA_035466865.1 Anaerolineaceae bacterium
AACCCCAAGGCTATCGTCATTGAAGGCGCCAGCCCGCTCTTCGTTGATGATCCTGAAGCCATTCGCGGCAAGCGCGTTTTGGTCGTGGAAGATGGTCCAACCCTCACCCACGGTGGCATGACCTACGGCGCCGGTTATGTGGCTGCTCGCCGATTTGGTGCTGCTGAAATTGTAGACCCCCGCCCCTTCGCTGTCGGCACCATTGCTGACACCTACAAGAAGTACCCCAACACTGGCACCATATTACCCGCTATGGGCTATGGCGACCAGCAGGTCAAGGATCTCGAACAGACCATCGAGAACGCGGATGTGGATATGGTCATTATTGGTACCCCCATCGACCTTACCCGTGTGCTCACCATTAAGAAGCCATACCAGCGCGTACGCTACGAACTGCAGGAAATTGGTACACCCACTCTCTATGACATCCTGGGTAAGAAGTTCGGTAAGAAGAAGTAAAGTAACTTTTACCGTTTTGTAATCTCACAGGGCAGCCCGGCTGCCCTGTGTTTTTATACAAGTGCTTTGCGTTCTTCAATGGAGTTTTGACCAAATTTGAGGACCATTTACTCCTATCCAGGCTTCACACACATTTCTAAGCCAAAAATTGCCTTTAGTTTCGTGATAAACTTTTCAATTCAGCGAGGTAATTATGTTTATTGATTCAGTCGTCATTTTCGTCCGCTCCGGTAAAGGTGGGGATGGCATGGTGCATATGCACCGCGAAAAATACCGCCCGCATGGCGGTCCGGATGGTGGAGATGGTGGCAAAGGCGGCAGCGTCATTTTTACGGTTGTGCCAACCATCAATACCTTGAACAAATATCACTACCATGAGAAATTTATAGCAAAAGATGGCAAACCGGGTGGCGCGAATAATATGTCGGGCAAATCCGCGGACGATCTGATAATTGAAGTTCCACCAGGCACTTTGATTTATAACGAGGAAGATACTGCGCTGCTCGGAGATTTGACTGAACCTGGGCAGCAGCTGCGTGTGGCCAGGGGCGGTCGCGGTGGGCGGGGCAACCAGCATTTTGCCACTTCACGCAATCAGATGCCCTATACCGGGGAAAAAGGTGAACCGGGCGAAGAGTTCAATCTGCGTCTGGAGCTCAAATTGATCGCCGATGTTGGCTTGGTAGGCTTACCAAACGCCGGTAAATCTTCCCTTCTGGCGGCCATGAGTAATGCAAAACCGAAAATCGCGGCTTATCCGTTCACCACGCTTGAGCCCGCGCTCGGGGTCGTGCGCGTTGATGATGAAAATGCTTTTGTCATGGCCGATATTCCTGGCCTGATTGAAGGCGCTTCAGAAGGCCTTGGCTTGGGTTTTGAATTCCTCAAGCACTTGCAGCGTACGCGTGTCCTCATCCATGTGCTGGATGGTTGGTCCGAAAAACCATTGGAAGATTTTCAGGCTATCAATTCTGAGCTGGACCTCTTTGATGAGCATCTTGCCAACCTGCCGCAGATTGTAGCCCTGAATAAAGTTGACCTTCCAGAAGTGGAAGCGAAATTCCCTGACCTTAAAAAGCAATTGGCCAAGAAGAAAATTAAGCTCTTGCCAATCTCGGCGGTCTCCCACGCCGGCTTGCAAGAACTGACCTGGGCGGTCTGGAAGACATTGAAGGAAACACCGCTGCCAGAACAAGAAGAAGTGTTGCCGCTCTACAAGGCCGTTGAAGACCCCAAGGCCTTCGAGATTGAACATGAACCAGGGGATGAAAACTGGTATGTCAGTGGCAAGTTCATTGAGCGTGCCGCCAATATGACCATTTGGGAACAGCCTGGCTCGGTAAGGCGATTCCAGAAGATTATGACTGGTTTGGGTATTGAGAAAGCCCTCAAACAAGCTGGCATTATTGAAGGCGAAACGGTACATGTAGGGGAGTGGGAACTCGTCTGGCAGGATTAAGGGATTAAAAATGTTCACCGATTGGGTGAGGGGGGCACCCAACCGGCGAACGTCTTAATTATGTCTAAATACGCATTCTTGTCAAGGTCAGATTTGAAATTTCCTATTGTTTATAGGATATTTCTTATCTGACATTTTAAATCGATTAATCGAGATGTAGTTCTTCTTTTCCAACCAATCTGTCAAGGACGGTTTTGATAACGATATCCATATGTTGGGGCTTGTGCACAAAATCAAGTGCCGCGGATTCGATGGTCAACATGGGGCAAATATCAAAGGCGGCCGTCCAATCTTCATAGTAGTGATTTAGCAAACTCAGATACTCTTCAGAAATGCCAGTCTCCATTGAGCGTGCTCGTTCTTCAATACGCCGCATCAGCACCGGTACCGGGGTTTTAAGGTAAATCAGTAGGTCCGGCTTTGGCAGGTTTTCGATCACGATGCGATACAAGTTCAGGTAGGTGTGGTAGTCCTTATCTGTCAGATTACCCATTGAATTGAGAGCCCGCGCGAAGATGAAAGCATCCTCATAGATGCTGCGGTCGATGATCGCGGATTTTGAGGCCGCTGCCAGTTTACAATGCTGATCCGCCCGGCTGCCCAGGAAGAATGTCTGCAGGTGGTAAGACCAGGTCTTCATATCCGCATAAAAATCAGATAAATACGGATTATCGCTCACCGATTCGTATGCCGTCTCCCAGCCCAATTTCCGGCCTAATAATTGCGTCAGGGAGGTCTTTCCCGACCCGATGTTGCCCGCAAGCAAGACGAGCTTTTTGGAGTTTGCCATAGTGATCTCTATTTCAACGAACTGGTGTCGATGCTTGCAATATCGGCCTGGATGCCTGCCAGGGTTTCGCCGACCACTTCTTCATTGAAGGGGTTCTTGAAGTGCCCCAGCTCTAGCATTTCCAGGAAGGGGTACTTTCCGCCTGCCCTGCAAATGGCCAGGTAATCTTCCCAAAGGGCTTCGCGGTCCTGCTGGCTACGCAGGAAGATCTGCTGGGCTACGATTTGAGCCAGGCAGTAATCGATATAGTAGAAAGGCGTTCCGTAGATGTGGCTTTGGCGCTGCCATTTGCTGCCCATCTCCAGGAAGGCATTATCCTCATAATCCAGCCAGGGCATGTAGATTTTCTCCAGGCGTCGCCATTCAGCCTTGCGCTCCGCAGGGCTGACATCCGGGTTGCCATACACAAAGTGCTGGAATTCATCCACCAGGGCCCCGTAAGGCAGGAAAGTGACACTGCTAGTTTGATGTGAGTAATGATATTTGGTGGCATCCGGCCCAAAGAAACTCGGCATCCAGGGGTAAGTGATGTACTCCATACCCATGGAATGGACCTCCGCGCCTTCGGCGGTGGGCCACATCTGCTCGCCTAATAAGAGGTGACGCGACTCATAACACTGCAGCGAATGCCCAAATTCGTGAGTGAGCACATCCACATCGCCGCTGGTACCGTTGAAATTGCTGAAAATGAAGGGCATGTCCACAGTTTCTATGAAAGTGCAGTAACCGCCGGGTTCCTTGCCTTTTTTCTGGCTAAGGTCCATCAGTTCCTCGTCGAGCATCTTACGGAAGAAGGCGGAAGTTTCAGGTGAGAGAGCGTCATACATTTCCTGGGCGCGTACTTTCATCCAAGCTTCATCCCCCTGGGGTTTGGGGTTGCCGCTGGCAAAAGTGAAGGGCACATCATAGTAAGCCAACTTTTTCAGGCCCAGGCGTTCTTTTTGTTGCTCAAAAATTTTAGCAGCCAAGGGAACAAAATATATTTTTACGCCTTCACGGAACACTCTAACTTCTTCAGGTCCATAACCGGTGCGGCTCATGCGGTCGTAGCCCATTTGGATGTGATTCTTGTAACCCAATTTTTTAGCCATCTTATCCCGCAGATGCACCAGTTGATCGTAAACCTGGTCAAATTGTTCCGCGTTCTCTTTGAAATAACCCCAATAGGCTTCCTGGGCATCCGTACGGGTCTGGCGGTCTGGGTCTTCAAAGAACTTGGTTAGACCCGATAAAGTGTAAGTTTCACCTTTAAAGAGTACCTGTGCCGAACCCAAAAGTTTGTTGTATTGGCTGGAGAGTTTATTTTCCTCGGCCAGGTCTTCCATGATTTCTGGTGAAAAGACCTTTTTAGCCAGACGCATCACTTCCAGCACCTGTTTTCCCAACTTTTCTTCAAATTGGGGCAGGAAGGGGCTTGCCAGCAGCAGGCTGTAGAAACGGTCATTCACTTCCTGAAATTTTGGTGAATTTTCGTCGATAAAATTCTGTTCAGCTTCGTAGAATGGGTCCAGGGTGTTGATAGTGCGCCGAATTGTTGCCAGCGTGATCATGCCCGTTGCGGCTTTGCGGACTTCAACAAAGTTCAGAAGGCTCTGCCATTGGGCTTCAAAATTATCCGCTTTTTCAAATTCATGGAATATGGAATTGGTCTCTTTTTCATATTTTTCTACATCAGGGCGTTCATAGGGGATTTCAGTAAATTTCATCGGATTCCTCTTCTTTGGTTGGTATCGATGCCAGAAGTCTATCACGGTCGATTGACCAGGAATCAGAATTGTGCACCGTTTAGCTTGATGATTCGGCTGGCCACTTTTTCGGTAAATGCCTGGTCATGTTCGACGAATAGGAGGCTTGGTTGGTATTCCAGTAATAGGGCTTCTATCTGCATGCGCGAAATCACATCGATGTAGTTGAGAGGCTCGTCCCAGAGATAGAGATGCGCTCTCTCGCACATGCTGCGCGCTAAAACGATTTTTTTCTTTTGCCCCAGGCTAAAGCTTTCCATGGGCAAGTCGAATTGGGTGTGCGGTATTTCCAATTGGCTTAGCACAATCTTGAATTGCTTTTCGTTGAGTTGGTGGATTTCCATGTAGTTGTTCAGGCTGCCCATCAGCCCGGAAGTATCCTGGGGCACGTAGGAGATAATCAATTGGCTGTTGCGGTTCACCTTGCCGCTATAATCCAATGCCTCCCCAAGGATGAGTTTGAGCAAACTGGATTTGCCGCTGCCGTTTTTGCCCTGAAGGGCGATTCGTTCGCCAGCCTCGACCCGCAGACTGAAGTGCTCACAGACCATTTTTTCTCCATATCGGATATTCACATCTTCCAGATCTAACAGCACTTTACTGTGAAATTTCAATGGGAAAAGCTTAAGCTTTTCCTCATCCTCAAGGTTCATTAAGAGCTTGTTTTTGGCCTCGATTTGGGCCGTGCGCCGGGTTTCGATAGCCTTCGACCTTGCCATCATCTTTGCGGACTTGTGGCCGATGAAACCTGTATCGAGCATGCCATCCGCCTTGTTGTAACGCTTCAGTTTGGTCTTCTCGACCTCATTTGACCAGGCTGCGTTGCGTTTGCTGGCAGCACTCAAGCGGCGCACTTCCTGGCGCAGTTTTTCGTCTTTGTTTACCTCAAATTGATCCTGCAATTGTTTGTTCTGCCACCAACTCGAAAAGTTACCCTGCTGAACCTCGATGTTGGCTTTATTGATGGAGAGGATGTGGTCCACACAGGCATCCAAAAAACTGCGGTCGTGCGAAACAACAATGAAGCCCTTTTTTGATTTGAGGTAAGCGCTAACAGCTTTGCGGCCATCCAAATCCAGGTGGTTGGTGGGTTCATCAATCAGTAAAAAGCGGTTCTCGCGCAGGAACAGACTT
>DATIUL010000361.1:0-15570 GCA_035466865.1 Anaerolineaceae bacterium
AGGTTTTCAAGTGTGGGACCATTAGGTGAAGACTCTTCGCGTCACTCAGAGTGGTTTGCAATAATTACTACCGGGTCGTTTCATTGCCAGCAATTCTTATACCGTTTGAGAAATTTATCAGTCAGTGTGAGTCTTTTGTGCGTCAACTTGCGCCTGTACTCGCGGCATGCGGTGCCATAGTTTATGCCATGCCCCAAAGGCGAGGGAGCCCAACCCGGCTTTTGTGGTGGCGGTTGGAGTGCAACGAGGCCCCACTGTACGCCATTTTGGATTAGCAAACATTGACTCTTCGCTGCGCTCAGCGTGACAAGATTTGAAAATGAAAGACAGATTGCTTCGTCGCTGGGGCTCCTTGCAATGACTAAAGGAAAGACCCTTCACCCCCGTTTCAGGAACCCAACCCAATACCCTCCGGGCGCGGGTATGCTGCGCAGTCTTCCAAGGAGGGTTTTCGTAGGGGCGGCTCGAGTGCAATGACTAGCGACTAATTCAGTCATTGCGAGCCTCTTTTGAGTGGCAATCTGGTTTTCTTTTATCATCCTGAGCTGGTCTTGCGAAGGATCTGCTAGTCTGGACCCATAAAACAAAGACTCTTCGCTGTGCTCAGAGTGACAGACATTAAGAATTAAGCATAATTGCTTCGTTGGTCTCGCTCCTCCATTGACGATGAGAGGACCCTTCAAGTTCGTTTTGCGGACCCGAACCATTACCTCTTTGGCGAGGTCCATGGTGTAGTCTTCCAGAGAAAGGTCGAAGCTCCTGGGTTTCAGTAACACGCAATTCCGATTGTGATCTTCTGTCGAAGGTGTGCCCATGGGCACACTAACGATCGATCTATTAAAATGCGCATAGGTATAATGTGCAGTTTATCGTTTGGGTCGGGAAAATTATGTGTGGAGTGCAGGCGATTATTGGCAAAATCAAGGAATGAGAAACAAAAAAACAGGCTGGAAAAATTCCAGCCTGTTACATTCAGTAGCGAATCGCTATTTCTTCTTAGCTTTCAGGTATTCCCTGATCTTTTCGACGATCATGTCGGTCAATTCCCTGGTTTGAGATTTCTTTAGCTGGATTTCTTTCACCACCGGGGCTGTTTTCTTCTTCAGGTCTTTTTTAACGGCGGAGGTCTTTGCCTTGGTGCCTTTTTCGACAGCCTTTACCGCTTTCTTGACGTCTTTCTTGGTGGCAGCAGCCTTGGAAGAAGCGGCCTTCACTGTTTTCTTGGACGTGGAAGAGATCTTCTTTGCTCCCTTTTTTACTTCTTTTTCGGCCTTTTTGGCGGTAGTTTTAGCGCTCTTGGCAACGGCTTTAGCCTTCTTATCGACATCCTTGCCGGTTGCTTTCAATTCCTTTTCCAATTTTGTTGTCATCTTCTCTCCTTGTTTAACGAAACGAACTTTGATTAATCTTAATCGCTATTCGACGAGGGGAAAAATTTGTAGGGTCTATCAGTCGGTCTGCATTGCCAGAGCCAACGCACCATACAGGCCGGCAATCCCCTCCAGCCCGCTGGGGACGATAAACGAGTCAACCTGCTCCAAAATCGAAGGGAACTGCAAATAACCGTGTAAATTAACAAGGAACTTTGCCCGCACCAGGGGGAAAAGCTGTCGCTGTGCCATCACCCCACCACCCAGGATGATGCGCTCCGGGGCTAGCATGAGGGTAGTATTGGCCAGTGCCAGGGCAATATAATGCGCCTCCAGCTCCCAGGCTGGGTGGTCGGCGGGCAGATTGTAGGCTTTTTTGCCCCAACGGGCTTCAATGGCTGGGCC
The DNA here is from genome assembly GCA_035466865.1 of Anaerolineaceae bacterium. Taxonomy (GTDB): domain Bacteria; phylum Chloroflexota; class Anaerolineae; order Anaerolineales; family Anaerolineaceae; genus Mesolinea. The sequence continues at coordinate 1,776 of DATIUL010000361.1, forward strand.
GCTGGCCAGACCTTCAAAACAATCCTGATGGAAGGGGCAGACTCCGGCGAAGGGATCTTGCGTGTAGTCGTGGGGCAAAAATGCATGACCCATCTCAGGATGCATAAGACCATGAATCAGCCTATTTTCAACGATTGCGCCGCCACCTACACCAGTTCCAATTGTGTAGTAAACGAGGTTTTTTAGCCCTTTTCCTGCCCCCCAAAGCGATTCTGCAAGCACGGCACCGTTGACGTCCGTATCGAAAGCCACAGGGATGCCTAAAGCCTCAACAAAGGGGCTCACCAAATCGGTATTGGCCCAGCCTGGTTTGGGGGTGGCCAGGATCCTACCGAATTGGGGAGACTCAGGCCGTGGGTCCAGGGGACCAAATGAGGCAATCCCGAGGGCGGAAAGCAGCCCCAGTTGGGATTGGGTGTTTTGGAAGAAGTTCAGGCAGTTGGAAATTGTTTCGGAGGGGCTTTGGCAGGGAAAGCGCGCTTCACTGAGGATTTTGCGTTCAGAATCAATCACCGCGCAGATGAACTTGGTGCCACCGCCTTCAATAGCCGCATAGAGTTTTTTGTTCATTTCCACCTCCGGGTTAATTTTAGCCGATTCGATATACGAGGGATAGAAGAATTTTCCCATCTTGGCTTTGCCATCCTGAACTGCCAGATAATTGTGAAGCGCGCTTGCGGTGCGCGGCACCATACAGTAAGAATCCACTCGATTCGGTTTGCGACTAGAAGATGGTTGGCTACGTTCAAAATGACGCAAAGGCTGCCTTTGTGGTTGGGGGAATTGAAATAAATTATGACGTCTGCATGCAATTATTACTCTGTGAAGGCTGGCGTGGCAAAAATCTGAACTTAATGCCAAATTTTGCCTAACATTAAGCCTTGACAAGAAGACAAATTACTAATACGATGTACATCGAAACAATAAGCAAAAGAATAATTAGATAGACATAGGAATAATATGACCGATTACGAAGAAAACGCAAAATATTTTAGGGCACTGGCTGAGCCTTCACGCCTCAAGATCCTGGCTGCTCTTGTTGAGAAGCCAATGTACCTCGAACTTTTGGCTGAGCGCCTAAACCTGGCAGCCTCCACAACCTCTTTTCATCTCAAAAAACTGGAAGAGGCCGGAATCATCAAGTCTGAGCGGGACCAGTTTTACACGATGTACCAGCTTATCCCTGAAGCTCTGCAAGTACAGGTCTTAAACTTGGTGAGGCAACCCGAAAGCGCCATGGAAGCCCAGAACGCACAGGATAAAGCTTACCGTCAGAAGGTATTAAGCACTTTTTTTGTGGATGGCAAACTGGTTAAGATCCCCGTACAACTAAAGAAGCGCATGATTGTGCTGGAGGAGCTGGCCAGCAAGTTTGAACCCGGCCAACCCTATCCTGAAAAACAGGTAAACCTGATTTTGGCCGATTACAACGATGATTTTTGTACGCTGCGGCGCGAAATGATCGGAGAGGGCTTGCTCACCCGGCAGGATGGGGTCTATGTTCGGCCGAAGGTGGACTGAATAACTGACTGAGAGGTTGGCCGCCAGGAGAACTTCCTTGTTCTTATCGTTGCAAGCCGCTTCTGTTTGGCAATCTGATTTTGTCTATTCGCTTTTGTTGTCATCCTGAGCTGGTTTTGCGAAGGATCTTCAAGCCGCAAGCCACTAGGCGAAGATTCTTCGCTGCGCTCAGAATGAAAGATTTGAGAAATTCATAATGAGACGTGATTGGGGAGACTATAAGTCTCCCCTGCAGTCCTGCAAAGAGCTAAAGCAGGATTATTGGCCTATTAGTACTCCTTATTAGGCTACAGGCAAGCGCAGAACCTCGCGGTCTATTGTTTTCCTCTAAACTCAGTGCTTGTCTGAGCCCAAATCATCCGGCAATTTGATACTTGGGCCACCCTTGCTTTGGCCTTTGGAGCTGATTTCAGGTTTCAGCCACAAGAATTCATAAGGTTCAAGTGTCAAATCACCTGAATTGTAAGTCTCTCCCGTCAACATGTCGGTAAAACAAGCGTAATCTTCCGCAAGCCAGCCTTTTACTGGTTCCGGACTCAAATTATTGACAATCAAAAGCTCATTACCTGCATAACAGCGTACGTAGGCAGCCACTTTTTTGTCATACTCGATTTGCTTCCAAATAAATTCACCGAGCCCAAAGATTTCGCTTTCCTTGCGTACGGCAATCAAGTGCCGCAGTTTATTCAAAAGTGATCCCGGGTCAGCTTCCTGAGCCGCAACATTCACCACACGATACCCATACTTTGGGTCATCAATTACCGGGGCATAGAGCTTATCGGTCGGGGCAGCCGAAAAACCGGCATTTTCGCTGGAATCCCACTGCATCGGCGTCCGTAAACCGTTGCGATCACGCAAATTGATGTTATCTCCCATGCCAATTTCATCGCCGTAATACAAGAATGGCGAGCCCATCATGGTTAGCAGCAGGGAGTGCATCAGTAAAATACGCTGCGGATCGTTCTCCAATAGGGGTGCCAGGCGCCGTCGGATGCCCATGTTAAGCTTTTGGCCAGCCTCTGGTGCATAATGCCGCCACATCCACTCGCGCTCTTCCACCGTTACCATCTCAAGAGTCAACTCGTCATGGCAGCGCAAAAAGGTTCCCCACTGACAGCCTGTCGGTAAAGCAGGGGTGCGCTCCAGGATGGTTTGGATGGGGCTGATATCTTCCCTGGCCAAGGCCATGAAAAGGCGTGGCATCAGAGGAAAATGGAAATTCATGTGCATTTCATCGCCACCGCCAAAGTACTGAATGACCTCCTCAGGCCACATATTGGCTTCAGAAAGTAGCAGAGTACCAGGCTTGTAGGCATCCACAAACTGGCGCATCTTCTTGAGGTAAGCATGGGTCTCCGGCAAATTCTCGCAGGAAGTGCCTTCGCGTTCAAAAAGGTAGGGTGGAGCGTCCACCCGCAAACCGTCCACACCCTGATCCAGCCAAAAACGGATAATATCCAGCATAGCCTGCTGAACTTCAGGGTTGTCATAATTCAAATCTGGCTGACTGCTGAAAAAGCGGTGCCAAAAGAACATGCCACGTTTTTCATCCCAGGTCCAGTTGGATTTTTCTGTATCCGTGAAAATTATGCGCACGCCCTGGTACTTCTGGTCCGTATCCGACCAGACGTAATAACCCTTGTACTTCTCAAACTCGGGGTGGGCAGGGTCGCGGGAGGCCAAAAACCAGGGATGCTGGTTGCTGGTATGGTTGGGAATAATCTCAACAAGGATGCGCAAATCGCGCTTATGCGCCTCGAGCATCAGGGTTTGGAAGTCCGCCATACTGCCGTAGGCCGGGAAGATGCCCGTGAAATCGGAGACGTCATAGCCGTCATCGTTCAGAGGGGAGGGCATAATCGGCAGCAGCCAGATGGCATCCACCCCCAGTTTTTTCAAGTAATCAAGTTTTGAAATCAGACCGGGTAGATCACCCCAACCATCGGTGTTGCTGTCCTTGAATGCGCGCACATTGAGCTCGTAAAAGATGGCCTTTTTGTACCAGAGCGGATCATTTTCCATAATCAAAACTCTCCTCTGCCTGCATCCATAGTAAGGTAATTTGTCATTTTGAGACGCACGTCCAAATCTGTTCCTCAATATTCCTGTAAAGCCTTATAAAAAGGTCAGGCGGGAACAAGTCCCGCCTGTGTTAGCAACTTACAGATCTTATCCTTTGACCGAGCCGGCCAGCATCCCGCGTACGAAATACTTCTGTAGCCCGAGGAATACCACCAGCGGCAGGATCATGCTCACGAAGGCTGCTGCTGTCATTAGGTGCCAATCCTGGCCTTTTTCCCCGACCAGTGATGCCACAGCGTAGGTAACCACACGGTTGTCGCCGCCTCCCAAGAAAACCAGCGCCACCAGGTAATCATTCCAAACCCAGAGGAACTGGAAGATGGCAAAGCTGGCCAGCGCCGGCACTGAAAGCGGCAAAATCATGCGCACGAAAATGGTGAAATTCGACGCACCGTCAATATACGCAGACTCCAGCAACTCGCGGGGCAGGGTACTGATGTAGTTGAATAGCAGGTAGGTGGCCAGCGGCAAGCCAAAACCAGTATGCGCCAGCCAAATCCCCAGGAAGGTGCCGTTCAGCCCCAGCTTTACGTAATCCTGCAGGATTGGTATCAGCGCAATCTGTAATGGCACCACCAGCAGCGCCACCACCAATGAGAAGATTATATTTCTACCCGGGAAGTTGAGCCAGGCAAAACCAAACGCAGCAAATGCCGCGATCAGGATGGGTATAATCGTCGCTGGGATGGCTACGGCCAGAGAGTTCAGGAAGGCCCGGCTAAGGTCGTTGCCTTTACGGGTGATGGTCTGACCATTGCCATCGATATAGGTGATGGTTTTTCCGGTCAGTACATCCTCATAGTTTTTTAGATTGAACCCCGAGGCAAAACCCACCCACTGCTCTGCTGAGACAGTCAGTTTGCGCGTGCGGCGGTTGCCAAACCATTCCAGGTAGCGGCCGTCGGGCATGGTTATCCCTTTACGCCACTCTTCGAACGTGTGCGTGACGCCGTCAATGGTAATGGGGCCACTCACGTCTACATCTGCGGGCAGGACGATTTCGCCACTCTGCACATTTTCCTTATGGGGGAGAACCGTCCACCACCCAGATTGGAAGATATCCGTACTCGGGCGGAAGGAGGTAATCAGAATGCCAAGGATCGGGACCAACCAGAGTATGCAAATAACAATAAGAACCAGATTGGTCAGAAGACTTGCACGCCCTTTTTGAGCCTTATAACTGATCGCAGCCATCAGAACCCCTTCCTTCCGCGGTTGAATTCACGCAGATTGTTGACAATCACTGGCAAAACAAGCACTAGCAAAACCACGGCAATCGCCGAGGCCCTTCCGGCGTGGTTGTAAGTGAAGGATTGCAGGTAGAACTCGTTGGCAATCACGTTGGTCTGATTATTCCCCCCAGTCATCACCCGCACAATATCAAAAGTCTTCAAACTGAAGATCACGATGGTAGTCGTTACGGTGATGATAGTGCCTTTGATGAAGGGCACAATCACGCTCCAGAAGGCCTTCCACTCGCTGGAACCATCAATTCGGGCGGCCTCCAAAAGCTCAGAGGGCACGCCTTTAATGGCGGATGAAAGGATGACCATGGCATAACCGGTTTGCAGCCAGATCATAATCACAATCAGGAAGAAGTTGTTCCACGGCGGTATATTCAGCCAGGGTTGTGGCGTCCCTCCCAGACCGGTGATGATGGCATTTATCAGGCCAATTTCGTTGATGCCAAAGCCAGTGCCTTTGTAGGTGTAAACGAACTTCCAAATAACGCCAGCACCGACGAAAGAAATTGCCATGGGGGTGAAGATGATGGACTTGTACAAAACTTCGGCTTTGGTGCGGTCGGCCAGGGTTGCAATCAACAAACCCAAGCCAACGCTGAAAGAGGTTCCAAAGATCAGCCAAAGCAGGTTGTTGCGGAAAGTTTCCAACATGCGTTTGTCTGTAAAGGCAAAAATGTAGTTTTCGAGACCGACCCCCTTTTGCCCCAGAGAATCCTTGAAACTAGTCATTAAGGATCGAAAAACAGGCACAGCCAAAAACCAACCCATCAGCAATACGGCCGGGCCAATAAAAATTAGCGGCTGCAGAACGCGCGAGACTTTCCGCGGCAGTTGTTCCACCAGCCAGTTGAGTACAGTATAAAGTAATGCCACGCCTCCCACACCCCAAAGGATGGCAATTGGAATCTGGACAACTTGAGGAGCCTTATTCGCGCTCAGGAAGTTGTAGCCCCACCAAAGGATAAAAGCTGTTCCACTGATAATGACAATACCAAGGAGGATTTTCCCAATAATACTTGAAAGGAAACCGGATTTTCCCTGATTGTTAGGTTTGGCATTCACAGGTTCAACCGTCATGCTGACCTCCGATTTTCTGGAGACCTGAAGGGCAGTAAAACCTGCCCTTCAGGTAAATCCTTATGCTGCTTAGAATACAGCGCTAAAACAGTTTATTTGGGCCACGAGGCGTCGATAGCCTTGAGGGCTTCCTGGCGGGTCATAGAACCGGAGACGTAATCGGTCATGTACTTCCAGAAAGTACCAGCGCCGACGGCACCTGGCATAAGGTCAGAGCCATCAAAGCGGAAGGTGGTGGCATTGCGGATGGTTTCAGCGACACCGCGGGTAATGGGATCCTTGTACCAATCCAAGCTGGCATCGTTATGGACAGCAATGGCGCCGCCATTTTCGACCCAACCCTTGAGGGACTCGCCAGTGGAGAAGTACTGGAAGACAGCACGAACTTCGGGGCGGTCGTTGAACATGGCATAGATATCGCCAGCGCCGAGGACGGGTTTGCCGTAAGCGGGATCAATCGGGGGCAGATAGAAGAAGTCATAATCGACACCAGCAACAGCTTCCGCGGGGAAGAAGGTGGTGACGAAGTTGCCCTGACGGTTGAACCAGCACTTGGGCGGGTTCTCGAACATGGGTTTGGGGGCATCGCCGAAGGAGATGGTGGGGATGGCTTTGGTGCCGCCGAAGACATAAGCATCGTTGAACCAGATAGCTTCAATGGCTTCGAGGGCTTTGTTGACCTCAGGGGAGTCGAAGGGAAGTTCACCCTTGACCCATTTGTCATAGGCCTCTGGGGGAGCAACACGCAGGAGGACATCCTCGATCCAGTCAGTCATGGTCCAACCAGTGGCAGCACCGGACTCGATGCCGATGCACCAGGGGGTATCACCATCGCTGGCGATTTGTTCAGTGAGGGCCATCATTTCTTCCCAGGTGGTGGGAACGACGTAACCGGCCTCATCGAAGGCTTTCTTGGGATAGAAGACGAAGGACTTACCATTGGCGCGGGCCCAAATGCCTGCGGTCATGTTTTTACCGTCCTGGTCTGGGAGCATGGCAAGGTCCTGCCAGGCTTGAGAGTAGTTGGTCTTGAGCCATTCAGGATTGATGACGGAGGCTGCATCGATAACGAAGCCCTTCTTGGCAGCGACGGCCAGGAGGCCGGGCTGTGGGAAGTCAACGATATCGGGTCGGTCGCCGCCTTCAAGACGGATGTTGATGGAGGCTTCGAACTCTTTGGAGCCTTCATATTGAATGTCAATACCGGTGGCTGTTTCGAAGGCCTTGATGGACTCTTCAAAGACAACGGCATCCTGGTCGGTGAATGGGCCGGACATCTTAACGACAGTGCCGGTCAGCTTGCCAGCATAGGCATCCACCAGTTCAACGCCGATTTTGGCGGGGTCAAAACTGAGAGCGGGTGCGGCAGGTTCAGCGGCGGGGGCCTTGGTGGGCTCTACGACTGGAGCCTTGGTGGGTTCCACCACGGGGGCTTGAGTTGGAGCTGCTGCAGGGGCAGCGCAAGCGCCTAACAGCATCGCGATTACGATCACTACAGATAGGATCGGCCAAACAAACTTCTTTCCTTTTTGCATTCTTACTCCTTTTATGTTCCAAATTTGAAGTTCTTTATTGACAAGAGGTCTTTTTGATTATTAATTGGTACCCTCCTTCTCCTTTGTGGAATCACGAACAATGAGTTCAGTTTCAAGCAAGATATTGCGTTTTGGTGAACCGTTATCTATCAACAACTCGAGCAAAAGCTGGCAGGATTGCTTGGCAATCTCAGCTGTAGGCACACGGACGGTGGTGAGAGGGGGCTGGGCAAAGCGCGCCAGCGGAATATCATCATGGCCAACGAAGGAAATATCTCCAGGAATCTCCAACCCGGCTTCCCGAACAGCTTCCATGGCACCAAAAGAGATGTTATCGCTGGCCGCGAACAATGCACTGAATTCAGTTTTGGACTTGAGCAACGATTGCATGGCTTTGTACCCGGATTCGGCATCGAAATCGCCATAGCGCACCAAAGCTTCGTCATAGCCAATGCCTGCGGATTGCAGGGCTTGCTGGTATCCGCTCAACCGTTGGGAGGCGGAGGAATAAGGCAGCGGTGCGTCTGTAATGCAGGCAATCTGCTTATGGCCGAGTTTAAGCAAGTGGTCAACGGCTTTTTGGGCGGAGCCAGCATTATCAATATCGACAGAATTCAACTTACAGTGGGGAACAGTGCCCATTAGCACCACAGGGATGTCAGAATCTTCAAGCACTTTAAGGCCGGTGTCGTCATAGCGGGAGATGGTGAGGATCATGCCGTCAATATGCTTGGCACGGGTAAGTTTGTGATAGGTTTGCAACTGTTGGCCGGGTTCCACCCATTCAATCAGCAGGCTGATGCCAAAAAGTTTGACAGAGTCCAATAGGCCACCGATAAGTTGTGGGAGGAAAATATCCGAACTGATGTAACGCGTGTCGCGGGTCATAATCAAGCCAATGGCTTTGGCCTGGTTTGAGGCCAGCGCGCGGGCGGAGGCGTTGGGAACGTAGCCCAATTTGGCGGCGGCTTCGTGAACTTTTTGTTGGGTTTCCGGGCGGATGGAGAAGCGGATATCGTTATTCAACACGAAAGAAACGGTGGTTCTTGAAACTCCCGCCAGGTCTGCAACATCTTGACTGGTAATTCTTCGTTCAGCCAATATCTCTCCTGGATAGCCTGCTTGCGAGGCATTAACGCGCGTTAACTGATAACTAATAGTATAGCAAGAGCAGCAAAATGAGTCAATAGATGAACAGAAAGTGAAGAAAGGATTAACGAACTTTTATATCTTACCATTACTTGGGGTGATGGTTTTTGCTTGAACAAGCTCTGTGGGGCTATCTGCTTTTGCCAGGAACAAATGCAGATTGCTACTGGAAGATGTTTCGCTACGCTCAACATGACAAACTCGGGTGAGTCGCCGCACTTGCTTGAGCCCCTACGAGAAGGCGTAAATTTTTTCATCCTGAGCTGCTCTTGCGAAGGATCTTCTGGATGCAGGTTGCTACTAGAAGATGTTTCGCTACGCTCAACATGACAAACTGAGAGGTGCTGAGCTTGATGGCAGTACTGCGACAAGAATGGACAGCAACCTTCCGGCAAACGAAGGGCGGGCTTTGCAAACCAGCTCAGACCGCCCCTACAGCATGATAGCAACCATCAGGGCGAGGCGCTGTGCCAGCCTATGCCCCTACGGCAAGGACTTAAATTTGTCAACCTGAGCCATTCGTGCGAAGGATCTTCCAGTTGCTAGCTACCAGGTGAAGATTCTTCGCTAACGCTCAGAATGACAAACGTTTTCAGCTTTCTGCGCTAGCTTCTGCCCTTACGGAGGAACAAGCTCAGCCTTAATACGAGCTGTTGCTGTGCGAGATCTCAACTCCGTGCGTGCAGATAAAGCGAGGCAACTTAACCGCGGTGGGGTTGCGCTGGCCATACGAGCTGGAAACGTTATAAACCATCTGCCTTGAGCTCATCCAGGCCACACCTTCGCCGAATAAGTCCATAAACGACTGTGTGATGCGCACGTTGTAAGGCACTTCAACCGTGCCATCCTTCTTCAGCAGCAGCGCACCAAAGCGGGAAGAACCCGTGATGACCCCCGCGGAAGGGTTCACAATATTGATGTAGTGCAGATAAGGGATGTACAGCAAGTCCTCATCACGCGGCATTGCCAGCAATTCCCTCAGACTATTCGCCTCCGCATCACCAGCCCCAATGACAATACTCTGATGCTGAACGCTGTGCCCGGTGGCTTTCTGGCCGTATTCATCTGCCGAATCCTGGTCCCAGGTGAACCGCGTGAAGACACCTTTGTCGAATAACGGGAAACGCTCCCGCGGCACTCCCATCATATCCGCGCTTTGGGCATAGAGTTCCGCATCTTCGGGATCGTCCGCGGCGCTAAAGTGTTCGGAAAGCACCCGGGTACCCTGATCCTCTTCCTTAAAGCAGGAATAGCCGCGCTTCATGGCACCGCCCATGCAGGCCCAACTGCACAGAATATCCACGATCTCAGCCGTAAACCCAGGCCCAAGCACGACGGTATATTTGCCCACCGGCAACTGCACCGGTTTGTCTTCCATGTAATGCTTTACAAGAAGTGAAAGTTCCTCGTGCAGGGCAGACGCATCCAGGTCCGTCTTTTTCTGGGCACTCTGTTCGGCATTCACTTCCCACTTATCCATTTCGGAGGAAATCACTGCCGTAATTTTGGCATCCGTCGAGGCAAAATATTGCGAATGCTCGCTGGCGGTACTGGTTTGCGCCGTGATGGTGACGCCATCCATAAAGAAGCCTGAAAGCTGGTGGTCTTTGCTTTCCAGCCCTTCTCCAAGCTGATTAAAGAAAGCCAGCCTTTCAGCATTACTCATCGATGCCAGGGCTGGGTCATAGGCACGCGTGTCTACCACTTCATGCGTGTAAATGGGGAATGTCGGCTGGTAGGAAAGCGGCTCAGCCACTTTTACCATCTCAGCAGTTTTTTCCACCGCGGCCTGCATGGCGGCCAAATCCTGTGGATTTACTATCAGCCCATAGGTTGCCTTCTTACGCCCCTCATAGGCCACCAACTCCAGCCGCACCAGGTGTTCGCTGGTGTTCAGCGAAATGGCGGAGTTTGCAAAGCGCATTAGCGCGCTACGTTCCTCGTGGTAGAAAATTGCCAGTTGCAGACCCTTGTGTTGGGCATATTGACGCAGTGTTTTCAATATATTGAGAACGGGTTTTTCCATCTTATTCTCCTACCGTCACATTATCAAAGCGGCAAATCGGCACACCGTGCCCAAGCTGCATGATCTGGCTGGGAGCGCCCTTGCCGCAGTTGTCCACGTAGAGCATCTGCCAGGTGCTGGCATCACCCACCATTGAAAGCGAGTTGTAGAAGGGCAGCGTTTCGCCGCGGTAAGTGGCGTTTTTGACCACCTCTTTCTTTTCGCCGTTTTCCACCAGCCAGCCGATATCGTTGGCAAAGTGGAATTGCTCGCGGTTGGAACCAATCGACCAGCTCTTTTCGCCGTCCAGCACGATGCCGTGCTCGGTGCCGCGGATGATATCCTCCAGCGTGCCGTCCTGGCCTGGGTCCACATTAATGTTGGTCATGCGCTCGATAGGCGTGCGGTAGAAACTGGTTGCCCGGTTTGCGCCGCTTGAACCCGAGAAAATCTGGCGTTTAGCCTTGGCGTTGGCTTCTTCAACCATCTGCCGGCCGGTAATCGCGCCGACCAAAATGCCCTTGTCAATCAGCAAATTATCCTGAGCTGGCACGCCGTCATCATCATAACCAAATGAACCGGGGCTGTTGACCTCGGTGGCGTTGGCTCGCACGGTCAACTTTTCGGAGCCGTAGCGCAGCTTGCCAAAATCCTCCAGGCGAACGAAGGAGCCGCCCGCGAAGGAGAGCTCATAACCCAAAATGCGGTCCAGTTCCAGCGGGTGCCCGATAGTCTCGTGGGTTTGCAGGTACATGATGCCTGGCAGCAGGATAACCGAGCGCGACCCCTTGGGGCAATCCTCCGCCACCAGCAACTCGCCCAGTTCGCGCACGATGCGCTCCGCGTTTTCGAGGAAGAGGGCTTCGTTCATGGTCTCCCAACCGCGCGTTGACCCCTGGCGGGCGGGCAGGAATTTGCGAATTTGCATGCCACCGTCTTTATCCGCGCCCATTACCCGCAGGCCTGGAAAAACTTCGATGATGTTCTTTTCAATCTCAGAACCTTCGGTATCGAGGAAGACGATTTGCTTCTTGACGAATTCCATCCAGCTCATGCGCTGAGTTACACCTTTTTGGTCGAGGGCTGCATCCAGGCGCTTGAGCAGGGACACTTTTTCTTCCAGTGGAACGCTGAAGGGGTCAACCTTATTGGGGCTGGAGAATTCTGCGGTGATGGCATCTTTTTCGGCCAGGCGCACCGGGAATGTAACACGTTCGGCAGCGGTTTTGGCGTTATCAAAGGCCTTGTTGAAGAGGGTGGGCAGGTTGGAAAGGTCAGACGCGGCCGCGAAGCCCCAGGCACCTTTATAAAGTACACGCACGCCCAGGCCACTTTCCTGAGAGGCGTTGAGGGCTTCCAGGTTGCCATTGCGCATAAAGAGGGTGTTGGATTCTTCGCTTGGGTACCAGCGCGCGTCGGCATAGCTGGCACCTTGAGCTTTTAGGCGGTCGAGCTGCAATTTGAGGTCTTGTTTCATGTTCACTCCTAAGTTTTGGTGCAACAGGCCAATTATAGCGGCGCGCGTTTGCTTTGCTTTGAATTTGCACAGAAAGTGAGGCGAGAACGACTTGACGTTTGCAGAATTGCAGATTTGCAGCAGTTCCACGAAATTAATTGGCAAGTTTTGTTGTTAAAGAACTGGATAATTGGCATTATTTTCTTACGACGCGAAAAATATTGCTAAAATAGCACGCATATTCTATATTAGAAGGATAGGAAAAGCAAGGGAAAGGGGCAGGGAGGAGGGGATTGGAAGGAAAAAAGAATCAGGGTGATGTGCTGGATTTGTTTCTTCCCCTGCGGAAGATTATTTGGAACCCCTCATCCACCGCAAGCGGTCACAGCCAAATTCCCCTTGGGCGCGGGCATACACTATGGCACCCTGTGCCGCGAGTACAGGCGCAAGCAACCTTACATATTGCTGCGATGCAATGAGAGAATGGTCCTCGGTCGCAAACGTATTAATCAGCAAGCAGAAAATATTGCATGTCATTCTGAGCGCAGCGTAGAATCTTCTAGCTGCAAGTCGAATTTAGAAGATCCTTACTCTATGCTGCTTTGCAGCGCGAGTACGCAAGCAGTCGCAAAAGAGGCTCAGGATGACAAAACGGGAGAGGCGCTACGCTTGCCTCTGCCCCTACGGTTTAAATCCATTCGTTGGAGTGCGGGCTGGACCACTTGATGCGCTGCACACGTTCTTTTCTGTTTTTTCCTTTGAACTTATTTTTTCAGGTGCTGCGTCTGATCCATCACGGAATTTTCAACTTGAGAGTAATTTTTCTCCGTACAGAAGAGCGCCAGACTTTCCAGCCAGCCTGCTCGTAGCAGAATGGTTTGGCTCTTGGGCTTATACGCAACCTTCTTGACACGAGTCCAGCGCAGAAAAACCTCCTGCCGGGATTGCGCCAGCATTCCTGCACCTGCCACAGCAGGCTTGCCAGAGAAAAGACCCAAGAAGACCGTCAGGGCATTGACGATCAGGTTCTTTTTTGCCTGCTTAGCCTGGGTGCGGCAAAGCGCGCCTTCAGCATCCAGTACGAATTCCGCTTCATAATTCCCGCGATACAAGGCCATCATTAAAAGCCATGTTACAAAGAGCAGCGCCGCGATTAACCCCAGCCCGTAGAGAACATAAATGCTTTTACCTGATGCAATCCCGACAATTAGTGCCACTATGCCGAAGGGAATGCCAAGGGCTATCCCCAACTGCTGCAGGATTAGAGAGTTTTTGAAGATTGGCACGCTGATTTTCCATTCAGTTCTTTCCATTGCCATCTCCTTCTTAACGACCAAATTTCAATAATTGCCACTCATACGACAGTCCAAATCGGTCCTGATGAGCTCTCAATTATGAGCAGAGCATTAGTCTATTGGCGAAGTCAGTTTTAATCTGATCAGGCTGCAGAATGAGGTCGAGTCTCATCCAACACGCACAGTTATTTGAAACAGGATAATTATAGCGGCCTGCGTTCCGATTGCTTCGTTTTGGACAGATGAGAGAGCGACCGTCATGGCGAACCGGACCCACGAACCGTACTCGCATTGGCAAAATCGCTCTGACCTCTCCCGCGAGAATCCAACCAGATTGCTTCGCGTTCGCTCGCAATGACCGAAAAAACCTGCCGGAACGCATTTCTACGTTCCCTACCAAGGATTTAATAAAAGATTATTAGTCCCTGCTG
>DATIUL010000362.1:0-11180 GCA_035466865.1 Anaerolineaceae bacterium
AGTCGTCAATAAAACGAAGGGTATTGACCCGGAAATGGCAAGATTGGCACGAATTCTGGATTAATCCGGAGCCCAGCGTAAGTAGGATTCCATCAAGCCGTCCAAATCACCATCCAGGACGGCTTGAGATTGTGAAGTCTCATAATCTGTGCGATGGTCCTTGACCATTTGGTATGGGTGCAGGACGTAAGATCGAATCTGGGATCCCCATTCAACTTTTTTGTGCTCACCTTTTAGGTCCGAAATTTCTTCAGCATGTTGCTGTTGTTTCATCTCGAAAAGCCTGGCACGCAACACTTTTAATGCGTTTTCGCGATTTTGAGTCTGAGAACGCTCGTTTTGGCATGTGACAACCAGGCCAGTGGGAATATGGACGATGCGCACAGCGGTCATATTCTTTTGGACATTTTGTCCACCTGCACCTGAAGACTTGTAGACCTCAATTTGAATTTCATCGGGGGAAATGACAATTTCAGAGTTGTCTTCAAGCTCCGGAAGCACCTCCACCAGGGCAAACGATGTATGGCGGCGATGCGCGGCGTCGTATGGGGAGAGCCGGACCAGGCGGTGTACGCCTCGCTCAGACCGCAGATATCCATATGCCCGTAAGCCTGAGATCGAAATGGTAGCGGATTTGATGCCCGCTTCACCACCTTCATTGAAGTCCACTATTTCAGCTTTGAAGTTTTTGCGTTCTGCCCAGCGCAGGTACATACGCATCAACATGGAGGCCCAATCCTGAGATTCTGTTCCGCCTGCGCCTGCATGGATCGCCAGGATGGCATTACCCTGGTCATAAGGGCCGGATAGAAGTAATTCGGTTTCTTTGTGGGCTAATTCTGCTTCAAGCAGAATAATTTGTTCCTCGAGTTCAGCAGTGAGACTGCCATCGTCCATTTCCAGCAAGGACTGAAACTCAGCAATTTGGTTGCTGGTGTGGTCCCATTCCTGAAGTTGCGTCTCGAGCGCTGAGATTTTCTTCATTACCTGCTGAGCTTGTTCGTGGTCATTCCAGAATTCTGGCACTTCACTGGCAGTTTTAAGCTCAGCCAGTTCGTCATTTTTGGACGCTAAGTCAAAGATGCTCCTGAAGGGCAGAGCATTGTTCCCGTAAGGCATTTAGACGATCAATTAGGTCAGACATAGCTACTCCGAAGATTGACGATCGAAGATGGCATTAATAAAGGCATCACGATCAAAAAGGGTGAGGTCATCCATTTTTTCGCCGAGGCCGGCGTAAATGACAGGAATGTGCAACTGGTCGCGGATGGCAAAAGCCATACCGCCTTTCGCGGATGTATCCAATTTGGCAAGTATTGCCCCATTGAGATGGACAGCTTTTCCAAATGCTTCAGCCTGACGCAGGGCATTTTGACCGGTGGTGGAATCAAGCACGATCCAGGAATAATGGGGGGCTCCTTCAAGCGCTTTGCCCGTGACCCGATAGACTTTTTTGATTTCTTCCATCAAGTTATAGCGCGTGTGGAGGCGGCCTGCTGTATCGATGAGGATAACGTCAACTCCCCGAGAGATTCCGGCTTTGATGCCGTCAAATGTAACAGCGCCTGGGTCACTATCCGGTTTGGAGGTGATAATTGGCACATCCACCCGGTTAGCCCAGATCTCCAATTGGTCGATGGCGGCAGCGCGGTAGGTATCCGCGGCGACCAGAAGGACGGTTTTGCCCATTTTTTTATAACGATGGGCAAGTTTGGCAATCGAGGTGGTTTTTCCTGAACCGTTCACTCCGGCAACCATGATGACAGTTGGTTGATGAGTAAGGTCGGGCTCGGAAGGTTGTTCCAGAAGCCGGCTCATCTCCGCTTTTACAACGTTGTACATCTGATCCTTGCGGGTCAAGCCGTCCCTGTCAACGATTTCAGTACAGGTATCCACCAGTTGGATGGTGGTAGCAGGACCGACGTCTGCCTGAATTAACAACTCTTCAAGTTGGTCAAAACTGGAATCGTCAATTTCTGAGGCACCCAGGAAGTTAGCCAATTTACCAAAGGCGACATCACGCGTTTTTGTTAGGCTTTCACGCCATTTGTTGAATATGTTTTCCATCGGTGGCTATTATATCAGGGCTATTTGAAATTCTCTGGACTGGCGAGTTGCCCGCAACCAGCCTTGATTTCAATTCCGCGGCGCAGCCGCACGGTAACCTGCACGCCGTTATCCACCAGTATTTGACGGAAAGCTTCAACTTTTTCCCTGGAAGAACCAGGAGTGGGGTAATCCTTGCTTGGATTGAGCGCGATGAGATTGACGATGCATAGCATACCCTGGACGAGATCAGCAAATTCCTGAGCGTGTTCCGGCGTATCGTTGACCTGGTCAATAAGTGCATACTCAAAGGTGAGTTTGCGGTGCGTGGCCTCAACGTATTCTCTACAAGTTTTCATGAGGGCATGCAGCGGGTAAATCCGATTTGCAGGCAGAAGTTGGGAGCGCAGCTCATCATTCGGGGCATGCAAAGAGATGGCCAGATTTACCTGGGGATGGTCCGTGCCAAACTTGGCAATCTTGGGGAGCACGCCAACCGAGCTTACCGTGATTTTCCTTGATCCAATCCCTAATCGTTCAGGGTCAGTGAGGGCATCAAGGGATTTAGAAACCTGCTCGTAGTTCAGAAAAGGTTCGCCCATGCCCATGTAAACAATATTGCGTACGGCTTCGCCTTCTGCATGCATAAGGCGCTGAAAATAAACGACTTGGGCAAGGATTTCACCAGAGCTCAAATTGCGCTGGAACCCCATCTGACCCGTTGAGCAAAAAACGCAACCCATTGGGCATCCCACCTGGGTGGAAATGCAGACTGAATTGCGTCGTTCAAAGCGCATCAGGACCGTTTCAATTAGGGAGCCATCCAGGCATTTAAAGAGTACTTTCTCTGTATTCCCGTCACGTGACTTGAGTGTCTGTTCAACACTTATGGGATTAATGAGAAAGAGGTCGTCAAGTTTTGCTCTTAAATCCTTGGGTATGTTCTCAAATTCATCAAAAGATGCGTATAGTTTATTATAAATTCCTTGCTGAATTTGCTTTACTCGAAAATTGGGCTGCCTAAGCGAACAGAGCTGATCCTCAAGTTCTTGCGTAGTGAGATCGTAAATGATTGTTTTAGGCATTCAGAAGGCTCCATAAATCGTCTGCGATGATGTTCATAGGGGGTTGCCAGGCTTCAGCTTCGGCACGCGGGTCCACTCCTGAACACACAAAACCTGATAGGCATCCAGCTGCTTGCGCACCGGCTATATCGGTACTGAGACGGTCACCGATGCCCATAGCTTCAGAGGGTAAACAACCCAGATATCTCAGTGCTTCCTCATAGGGGTAGGGCATGGGCTTACCAAGGATGATTGGCTGAACACCGGAAGCTGTTTGAATGGCAGCAACCATCACACCGGCACCGGGTTTAACACCTGCCGGGGTGGGATAAGTTGCATCCGTATTGCAGGCCAAAAAGGAAGCTCCGTGGCGCACCAATTTTGAGGCGACATGGATTCGATCATAAGTCATTTCCCGGTCGAGGCCAACAACAACCGCCTCTGCCTTAGGTGATGAATCGTGATTACTAAGGTGAAACCCGGCTTCGGTGACCATCCGCATCAGCGATGTGGAGCCGACTACATAGACTGCTGTGCCGGCTTCGAAATGTTTTTTGAGATGTGCAATTGTTACAGTTGCAGAAGTAACAATTTGCTCTTCTAAAAGATTAACCCCAAATCCTGCAAATTTCTGAAGGTACTCATCGACAGACATGGCAGCATTATTGGTTGCTACTACTACTCTTAGACCCATACAGGAAATTGTTGAAAATATCAAAGGCAAATCGCCGATGGATTCTCTATCCTTCCAAAGGACCCCATCCATATCGAGGATGAGGCCTTTTAGCTCGGGGAAATGCTTGTTTAGCATTTGAGATTAATTCTTGGAATGAAAATCTGCCTTCCTAAGAAGGCAGATTGTTGAGTTTTTTGGGTGAATTAAGCACCTTATCAATGAGGCCGTATTTGACGGCTTCTTCCGCGGTCATATAGTGGTCGCGTTCAGTATCGTGGGCAATCACTTCTATTGGCTGGCCCGTGCGTTCAGCGAAGTACTCATTCAAATCCTTTTTCAAGCGCAGGATCTCTTTGGCCATAATTTCAATATCGGTTGCCTGTCCTTCAGCACCGCCAAGTGGTTGATGTAGATGGATGGTAGCATGCGGTAATGCATAACGCTGTCCTTTTTCTCCACCGGCCAGCAAAACCGTTCCGAATGAAGCTGTCACACCGACCGCTACCGTGCTGATTTTGTTGGGTATCATCTGCATTGTGTCCAGGATCGCCATACCGGCGTAAATTGACCCGCCGGGGGAATTAATGTACATCTGGATGGCTTTTTCAGGATCTTCACGGCTCAGGTACAGCAGTTGGGCAACAACCACATTGGCAACCTGGTCATTGATGGCAGAACCAACAAAGACAATGCGTTCCTTAAGGAGCAGAGAGTAGATATCGTAGGCGCGTTCACCAGTGTTAGTGGATTCCACGACCATCGGGATTACGTTCTTAAAAATTGACTGTTCCATTTTGTTCCTTTGGCAATAGTTTTATTCAGTTTACTAGCTGAATATTAGAAAACTATTAGCCTTCTTTAGGTTCCTCATTCGCGGTGGCTTCTTCAACTGGAATAGCTTCGGTTGCAGTCTCATCCAGGGGTTCTTCAACGATAATCGCGGAAGGATCAGCTAATTTCAAAAGTTGCTGACGAATTTTGGCTTCCATGGCGCGGTTTGCGGCATCCATGGTAATGGATTCAGCAAATTTCTTCTGACCGTAGGTTTTCTGCATCTCAGCAAATTCACCGCTCATGATCAAATCGCTGACCAGTTTATTCACCTGGGTCTCAACATCCTTATTTTCGACCTTAAGTTCAAATTTCTTGGTAAGGGCATCCATCACCAAAGAGCGCTCCAAGCGGGCTAGCGCGGTTGGTTTTACTTCTTCCTTGAGGAAAGTTTCTTTGTCTGTTTTGCGCAATTTTAAGTAAAGGTCAAGATCCATGCGCCGATGGCTTAGGTCATGCTCGATGCGGTGGAGCACTTGTTCTTCTTCGTTTGCAAGCATTTGAGGGGGGTACTTGAGGTCCGCATCCGTGCGTAGTTGGTCTACAAGCGCCAGGTAATATTTATCGTCATAGCTCTCTGATTTTTCAGCTTCCAAACGTGTTCGAACAGCTTTTTCGAGATCTTCTACTGTCTTAAACCCACCAAGAGTTTGGAGGTATTCCTCATTCATTTCTGGCAACTCAAGACCTTTAACGGATTCAATTTTGACCGTAAAATGCACCTTTTTGCCGGCCAGGTCCTTGTCGCTGTAATCTGCGTCAAAGGAATGGTCAAACTCCAAAGTCTCATCAGCTTTGTGGCCAATGAGTGAGCGGCCAAAACCTTCGAAGGGCCATTCTGTTTTGGGTTGTTCTTTCTTACTGGGGATGAGCACTTGGTTGGGGCTGGTTTTGATAACTTGGGCTTCTTCACCTTCGGCATTCACATCGGTTGCGCCCAAGGTCATATAAATCACATTGCCTTCAGCAGCGGGGGTCTCAAGTGGAACGATGGTCGCAGCGTTACGTCGGGTGGAGGTGATAAAATCGGTGACCTCATCGTTAGAAACGGATTCAGGGCGGTAGTCGCTCCGTAGAGCTTCTACGTTTTTCAACTCAACTTCGGGTTCCAAAGGAATGGAGAATTCAAAGACGGGGGGATTTTCGCTGACGACTTTTTCCAAATTGCCAGGTCCGTAGGCTTTGATTTTTTCTTCTTCAAGGATTTTTGGGTAGGCATCATCGACAAGCATTTCAA
Source organism: Anaerolineaceae bacterium (assembly GCA_035466865.1). Taxonomy (GTDB): domain Bacteria; phylum Chloroflexota; class Anaerolineae; order Anaerolineales; family Anaerolineaceae; genus Mesolinea. The sequence goes on from DATIUL010000362.1 coordinate 5,855, forward strand.
TGGCTTGGGATGAAATCTGACCTTCGCCAACATGTCGAAGGACCATGGCGTAAGGTGCTTTGCCGGGTCGAAAGCCGGGAATGCGAGTGTGCTCAGAAATCTTACGAGCGGCACGGTGCTTGAATTGATCGAATGTCGCGTCGTCAAATTCAGCTGTAATTTTGACCTGATGGTCATCGGTATAAGTTTTTTGAATTTTCATTTATCCTCACAGTTATGGTAAAAGCATGGGGAAAGAGGGACTTGAACCCTCACGCCTTTCGGCACATGATCCTAAGTCATGCCTGTCTGCCAATTCCAGCACTTCCCCGACGAACAAATAATTATACGCAATACTTGGAAACAGGTCAAAAAAATAGCTTGTATTCGTAGATCAACAGTCTCCAAAAATCAATGGACAAAAAATTCTTGAGGACTGCTTGAAAAATGCCATCGAAATGGAGGTATTTAACCAGGAGGATGCTAAAATGTTTTTGTAGTTGGGATTCCTAAGCTTAATAAATGGAGAGAGATGTATAACAAAAAACGTGTCATGATTCCCGGACCCACACCGGTTATTGAGCCAATTCGATACCAAATGGGCAGGGAAGTGCAAGCCTTTGGAGACCCTGCTTTCATTAAAGACTACAAAGAATTAATTGATGGCCTAAGGGATTTATACCAATGTGATGGTGTATGTTTCCCCTTAGCCGGCACGGGTACATTGGCTATGGAAATGGCCGTTGCCAATAGTACTAAAGCTGGGGACGGTGTATTAATTGTAAGTCACGGCTATTTCGGGGATCGTTTTATCGAAATATGTGCACGAAAAATGCTTGATTATGACGTCCTCTCGTCTGAGTGGGGTCAAATCGTACCTGTTGATGAAATTCGGGCCAAACTACACGAAAAGTCTTACGCCGCTATTACCGTCACCCATGTGGACACTTCAACTGGTGTGCGTGCTCCAATCGAAGAAATTGGCAAGATGATGGCGGAATTTCCCGAAACTCTCTTTATCCTGGACGGAGTGGCAGCGACCGGTGGTGAGTTTGTGGATATGAAAGCTATGAACATTGATGTGATGTTTACGGCCTCTCAAAAAGCGTTTGGTGTCTGCCCCGGTATGTTTATTCTTTGGGCAAATCAGAAATCTTTACAACGTCGGAAAGACCTGGGTTTGATTCCAGAATATTATATTGACTACGAGAAATGGCTGCCAATCATGCACGACCCAGCCAAATATTTTGCCACCCCAGCAATCAACCTGGTATGGGCTCTGAAAGCCTCTATGCAGATTATGCGTTCAGAAGGCTTGACGGCGAGGTACGAGAGACACGAACGCAATGCAAGGGCAATTCAAAAAGCCTTCGAGTCCCTTGGCTTCAGAGTACTTGCCAACGCGAATTATCGGGCGGTGACCCTCTCCAACCTGGTTTATCCCGAAGGCGTGCCGGATTTGCCTTTTAGAAATGCCATGCTTGAGTTGGGGATTAATGTTGCAGGGGGTCTTGGTCCTTACGCAGGCAAGATGGTGCGGGTTGGCCATATGGGAAATATCGACGAAAGCGATCTGACGGTGTTGCTGTCAGGCTTTGAGACCGCGCTGCGAAAAATCGGTTACAAGGTTGATTACGGAAAATCGGTTGGTGTTTACCTGAAAGAAATGGAAAGCTCAGCCAGATAGACATGAGAACGGAAGCAGGAGAAACATGCCGAAATTCCCAATAAATGGTGTTTTGCCCCCGATGATTACCCCTTTCAAAGAAGATGGGGATGTGGACTATGACGCTTTTCAATTTAACCTTGAAAAGTGGAACAAAACCGGGCTGGCCGGCTTCCTGGTAACAGGATCAAACAGCGAAACGCCGTATCTGGATGAAACTGAAAAGTTAAAGCTAATAGAACTCACTGTTCAAACTGTCGACCGTAATAAATTAGTACTGGTTGGGACAGGCCTTGAATCAACCCGGGCTACGATTGACCTGACAAATAAAGCAGCTAAGCTTGGCGCAAGAGCAGCATTGTTATTGACCCCAAATTATTATGGTGAGTCAATGGGTGATGAAGCTCAGCTGCAGTACTTCACTGATGTGGCTAATCAGTCAGATATTCCTGTGATGATCTACAACGTCACCAAATTCACGCATATTAATATTAGCCCGGCGGTAGTTTCAAAACTCAGTGCACATCCAAACATCCTGGGCATGAAGGATAGCTCAGGTAATATCGCCCAATTAGTTAAGTTCCAAGTTTCTGGGCTCGACCCTGATTTTAATCTTCTGGTTGGCACCGCTTCGGCATGGGAACCGGCGCTTCACATCGGCATAAAGGCTTCCATTATGGCCTTGGCAAATTGTTGCCCGCAAGAATGTGTGGATGTACAGACCCTTTTTGCCGAAGGAAAAATGCGGGAGTCCTTAAAGCTTTACATGCGACTTTACCCAGTTAATGAAGCAGTCACGGCCAGATTTGGGGTACCTGGCTTGAAATATGCTTGCGATCGACTTGGCTATAAAGGAGGATTTACACGCCGGCCTCTTTTAGGCATTTCAGATGACCAACGCAGGAAAATTGATGAAATTTTAAATGCTGCTGAATTAATTTAATGACAGCTTTCAGCAATCGACTGGAATCAGAGCATAATTAAAGGAATTAACTATTCGTCCAGTAAATTATAATTAGACAAAATTTGAGTTCAGAATCAGGTGAACAAGATGGGCGAGCAATCATCAAACAAGCAGGAATCTGGATCACTGCGATTATTCAGATCTGATTTTCTGGAATTTTTCACCCACATCAATCCACTGGTTGTACTGGTATTATTTAGTGCCATTAGTACTTACTTCCTGGTGTGGGGGGTACGTGAAAACCCGGGTTCATTGTGGTGGCGCGTTGTGGCCTCTTTTGTTTTCGGAATTCTTTTCTGGACCCCAACTGAATACCTATTGCATCGTTTTGTTTTCCATTATTCCCCGAAGAACCCATCTGAGCGTATGAAACGTTTTCTCTTCCTGATGCACGGAGTACACCACGCGCAACCAAGGGAAAAATCACGCCTGGTGATGCCGCCAGTAGTCAGCTTGCCCTTATCGGCTGTGTTTTGGTTTTTGTTTTCGTTTGTCTTTGGGAAGGTTTTTGGTTTAGTTTTCATCGTCCCCAGTTTATTTGCGGGGTTCATGGTCGGTTATTTGATTTATGACATGACCCATTATGCGTTGCATCATTTTTCGATTTCTGGAGAATACTTTCGAAAATTGCGGCAGCACCATATGGGGCACCACTTCAAAACCCACAACGCCAAGTTTGGAGTTTCAAGCTGGTTCTGGGATCGCGTTTTTCATACATTATGAGGTCAATTATGAGTGATTACTTGGTTATTTATTCTTCCACGACTGGTTTTACAGAGAAGTATGCCCAATGGATTGCTGAGGATTTGGCCTGTGAAACCGTAAAGCTTTCTGACCTTGAACCCGCGCAGCTGAAAAGCGCAAAAACTATCATCTACGGTGGACCTGTGCACGCAGGCTGGGTAGTGGGATTGAACAAATTTTTACGGCGCTCAGACCGTCAGAAAAGTCAAAACGTTTTTGTTTTTGCTGTGGGATTGGCAAAAGCAAATTCCGCTGATGCCGCACGCTATCGAACCGCCAACCTAAAAGATGAAAACCGGAAAATTCCATGGTTTTACTTCCAAGGCGGGGTTGATATTGATAGGGTGAAATGGCCTGTCAATGTTGTCCTTAAATCCATTGTACTTTCGGATGCGGAGGCAAAACAAAAAGAAGCTCTCAAGGCGGGTATGCCAGATGAAGAGCAAGGAAACCCACTAAAACAAGATCATAGCGATCGAGCGGCCATCCAATCTCTAGTTGAGGCGGTCAAGGCAATTGCATGACTGGGCTTAGCCATATAGCCTTGAATGTAAGAGACTTGGAAAGAGCAAAGAGGTTTTACGTCAATTACTTCGATGCAGAAGCCAGCTTTCCGCATTATCAAAACCCGAGGACAGGCCTTGAAACCTGTTTCCTAACTTTTGGCGATGGCAACCGCTTGGAATTGATGGCCTGGCCAGAAATGACCAAGAAACTCTTGGGGGCCAAGGTCGAAGGTTTTGTGCATATAGCTTTTTCTTTAGGCTCCACAGAGGCAGTGGATGCTCTGACGAAAAGGCTTGGAACTAATGGTTTCGCCGTCCTGAGCGGCCCAAGGACTACAGGTGATGGATATTATGAAAGCCTGATTCAGGACCCTGAAGGAAATCTGATCGAAATCACAGTCTGAGCGCAGCTGCGGGATGGGCGGGTTGAAGGTTCACAAATTGAAGGCATTTCGATATAATAACGGCTTATGAGTCCTCTTAAGACCGTTGAAAGCGGCACGACGCTCCGCAACCGATTGAATCGGTCCATTGTTTTGGCTATTCGTACATTGATGCAACAATCAGCTCCAAACCAGTTAAGTTTGGATTTGGCAGCTTTTATTGTCCTGGCACTCGAAAAAATCCAGGAATCTGTGGAGTCAAGTGCACTGGCCTGGGAAAAGCGCGATTACTGGCTAAAGGCTGATCGTTTCCGTATGGAATCGCAATGGGTGGGGGAGGCGCGGAAAAATCTGACTCAACATCTTTTGCAGGAGAACTGGCCACTTCTGGCTGCTGATCTAACATCTGTTGCTCAGAATCTCAATAAAGTTGAAATCAGACCCAACAATCGTATTGGTGAGCCTTGGGTCGGTGCCTGGCAAGTTTTCAAAGAGCAATTTCACGAATAGTTAAGCACTCAATTTCCATAGTATGTGATGTTGATGAACCAATCTTCAGGCAGGGGGGAGGAATTTACTATAAATCAATATTATGGTTATGATAAGTATCATTATCGCAACCAATATCCCTTCTCAACGAGCCTGGGGGAGGGCTGATAATTCTTCGCTGAATTATTTGTGGATAATAATTTCATGATTAAAAGATGGCTTAACAAAGTTGAAATAGTTTTTTTAATGAGAAACCAATAATTACTTTGATCGTGATGAACCTGCGATTCTTCCAAGTAACTTTGTTTTTACAATTTATTAAGAACAAAATAAACCGAAATCCGTAACAGAGTTTATATATTATGGAGATGCCTGTTTACACCCCTTCTGGATGCCCTTATTCCATTAATTAATGCTATGCGCAAGAGACTTGCTCCGACTGATTAATTTTTGAAATTTCAAGAGGTACTCCCCCTTTCTGAACCAAAGACAAGTTTCATAAATCAATGAAAAACGTACAAGGCATGTATAACGTATGGTTGTGATAATTGATGCCGCTGCTTGCTTGCAGTACCTTATAATTACGTCATGGAAG
>DATIUL010000363.1:0-21426 GCA_035466865.1 Anaerolineaceae bacterium
AATGAAAAAGACGCCATTGTTATCCAAACCCCAATTGACAGGATAATCACATTGTCTTCAACATATTACCCCATGCTTGAACAAATCAACGCATTAGACACTGTTGTTGGAATTGATGACGACACCTATACCTACAATGAAACCATCCGTAAAGCCGTGGAAGCTGGCAAAATAGCCGTAGTCGGCGGTGATAGCGCAGGATCGCTATTAAGCCTTGAAAAAGTTATTGAATTGACCCCAGATATTTTGATGTCCCCATACATGAATGGTCCTATCTTTGAAGACGCGAAACTGAAGGAATCAGGGCAGACCCTGGTTTTGAACGCGGATTACCTTGAAAACACACCACTTGGCCGCGCCGAGTGGGGCAAGTTCATTGCTGCCTTCTATGACAAGGAAGCCGAAGCAAGCTTGCTTTTTGATCAGATGGTTTTGCGTTACGAGGCCATCAAAAAATTAACCACAAGCGAAGGGGAAAAGCCTGGTGTTTTTGTCAACACCGCTTACCAGGGAAGCTGGTATATGCCTGGTAATGAAAGTTACGTCGCGGAATTACTTAGAGATGCCGGTGCCAACTACCTTTTCGCGGAAAGTGTTGCAGGTTCGGGCGCTTCACCACTGGCCTTTGAACTGGTTTATGAAAAGGCAAAGGATGCAGATTATTGGCTTAATGTCGGTTTTGCTTCAGACATCAAGGGCCTGGTTGCTGAGGATGCACGTTACAGTGAGTTTAAGGCAGTTGGCGAAGGAAAGGTTTACAACAATAATGCCCGTGTGAATCCCAATGGGGGCACCGATTTTTACGAAGGTGGCGTTGCTAACCCGGATATTGTCCTCAAAGATCTGGTTAAGATCTTCTACCCTGATTTGCTCCCAGATTATCAACTGTTCTACTATGCAAAAGTAAATTAGGAACCATGAATATAACGGTCAAGCAGGGCAATAGCAATATCGAGACCGTCAGGGGTGGCAACCCCAGACGGTTTTGGGCATGGATGTCCGTTTTCTTGATCGCCTTCGCCCTGGTGTTTCTGCTTGACCTGAGTTATGGCAGCCTCAAAATTCCAGTCGGCTACATCTTACGCATTTTGAGCGGTGGGCAGACTGATAAACCTATCTGGCATGAGATTGTGCTCAATATCCGCCTGACCAAAGCTGTCACGGCAGTGCTAGTTGGTTCCGGATTGGCCATAGCTGGGCTATTAATGCAAACCTTTTTTCGCAACCCACTTGCTGATCCGTTCATTCTGGGCATCAACTCAGGAGCCTCTCTTGGTGTTGCATTAGCCATCCTCAGTTTGGGCACGGCCGGATCGCTGTTTTTGACTCAAATCAACGTTTTGGGTGATTTAGGAGTGGCCGCGGCGGCCATACTGGGTGCCTCTCTTGTTTTTGGGTTGGTGATGCTGGTTTCCAGAACAGTAAAATCATCGAATACTTTGTTAATACTTGGATTGATGTTTGGCTCAGCCACCTCAGCACTGGTGAGTCTGCTCATTTACTTTAGCATCCCTGAGAGAATCCAGGCTTACATGATTTGGACTTATGGTTCTTTCGGGGGGGTCACCTGGAACCAACTCAGGGTGATGGCCCCGGTGATGATAGCGGGTATAGTCATCAGCAGTTTGCTTGGCAAACGCCTGAACGCGCTTTTGCTTGGCGAGGATTATGCCAAGTCATTGGGCTTGAATATCAGTCAGACCCGTTTTTTAATCCTGTTTGGAGCTTCCATTTTGGCTGGAACTGCCACGGCTTTTTGTGGTCCGATTGGTTTTTTGGGGGTGGCCATTCCACATATCGCGCGAAATTTGCTGCGGACTTCAAATCATAGGTATTTACTTCCATCCGTGCTGATCTTGGGGGCGGTTGCCGCCTTACTCGCGGATGTTTTGACCCAATTACCTGGCACTGCTTTTATATTGCCCATCAATGTGATCACCTCGCTGTTTGGGGCTCCATTCGTGCTCTGGATCATCCTCAGGCGCAAAGCTGGTTCAGGGGTGAGCATATGATAAACAATGTGCTCTCAACGCATAACCTGAATATTGGATACCGGCTGGGTGGTAAGGAGTATCGGCTCGTTGCCAGTGGGCTCGAATTAAGTTTAAATGCAGGAGAACTGGTTTGCCTGATCGGGCCTAATGGTGCTGGCAAAACAACCTTGCTGCGAACCTTGGCTGCCTTGCAGAAACCACTGGATGGATCGGTGGATTTAGCGGGCAAAGCTTTAGGGCAGATGGAAGAAAAAGAAATCGCCAAAACCATCAGTTTGGTGCTCACCGAACCTGTGGCAGTCGGGCAAATGCGCGTAGAAGAATTGGTTGGCATGGGGCGCTTCCCATTTACCAACTTTTTTGACAACCACAAACCATCTGATGAGCAAGCAATATTGGATGCAATGCGCCTGGCCGATGCTGAAAACCTGGCTGGGCGCTATTTTACACAACTCAGCGATGGTGAAAGGCAGCATGTGATGGTGGCGCGAGCATTAGCCCAGGAACCAAAGCTAATGATTCTGGATGAGCCCACAGCCTTTCTGGATCTGCCTGGACGCGTAAAAATGATGCTCATGCTGCAAAAACTTGCGCATCAGGAAGGCAAAGCTGTTCTATGCTCCACCCATGACTTGGATCTGGCACTTCAGGTATCGGATTGGGTTTGGTTAATGGATCGCGACGGCAGCATAACGCAAGGGTCACCTGAAGACTTGGTGTTGAGAGGGGAGTTCGGCAAAACGTTCAACCGCCCTGGGGTGGAGTTTGACCCGGCTTCCGGTAAATTCAAAACAGAAAATGAAAACCACCAAAAGCTTATTCTACGTGGCAACGGCATCGAGAAGTTCTGGACAATGCGGGCGTTAATCCGCGTGGGGTTTGACGTGCTGGAAGAAGGGGAAAGCGATTTACCGCTGGTTGAAACTTTGATGGAGGCTGGCAAGCCACACTGGCGATTAAGACAAAATGGAGGCGTGGTCTCCCACAGCTCCATTTATTCATTAGTGTATGCCTTAAAAGAGCAAAATCCTACCTGAGGAAAGGCTCCAGAAACAACACAACAGTAATCCCAAAAATCAGCACCGTCATGGCAACTCCCAAGACGTTTTGAAAAGTTTTATTCTTCCATTTGCCCATAATGGTCTGGTTGTTGGCAAGAATGAGCACCAAAACCAGGAGAACGGGCAGCAGGATACCGTTTAAGCTCTGGGAGTACAGCATAAACTGGAAGAGCGATTGGCTGGGAACAAATAGAATTAAGAAGATACTGAGCACCGTGATGACACTGAAGGTGGTGTAGAAAGCTGGTGCTTCCTTCATCGGGCGGTTCAGGCCGCGCTCAAAGCCGAAGGCTTCGCACATCGCGTAAGTGGTTGCCAGCGGCAGAACTGAAATTGAGAGCAGCGAAGCCCCCAACAAGCCTACAGCAAAGAGGATTCTGGATGCGCTGCCAGCCAGCGGTTCAAGAGCAATCGCAGCTTCGGTGGCATTCGTGACTACAATCCCGCTTGTGAAAAGTGTTGCTGCAGTGGTGATGATGATGAATGCTGAGATGATGTTGCCCCAGCCCGCGCCGAATGCCACGTCGATCTTGGTGTGGCCGTATTGGTCCATATCCACGCCTTTATCAGCCACTGAGGCCTGCAGGTAGAAGATCCCCCAAGGTGTGATGGTGGTGCCGATTACAGCCAGTATTGCCAGGATGTATTCATTGTTGAACTCGATATGAGGGACGAGAGCAGCCTGAACAATCTCGCCCCAATTAGGCTTGATGATGAATACCGTGCCAACATAAGCTAAAGCAGAGAGGCAAAGAAAAAGCATCACCTTTTCAACTTTGTTGTAGCCGCCTTTAAGCACCAATAAGGTGATCAGGATTCCGGCTAAGGGAACCGTGATGAAGCGGCTGATGCCAAAAAGTTCTCCAGCCGCGGCGATGCCGGCAAACTCGGCGATCGTAGTACCCAAGTTTGCCAGGAGCAGGCAGAACATTGCAAATGTGGTTGTTTTTACACCAAAACGTTCCCTGATGAGGTCCGCGGTGCCTTTACCAGTAACAGCACCCATGCGGGCAGCCATTTCCTGGATGACCAATTCGCCAATGGTAATCACCACGATGACCCATAGAAAACCGTAACCGTAGCGGGAACCAGCCATCGAATATGTGGCGATGCCCGGTGCGTCATTATCAGCACTGGCTGTTATTAGGCCTGGGCCAATAATGGCGAAAAATGTAACGAATCTGGCAATCCACAGCGGAGTCTTAATTCTCTTATGCATGTGGACCTCCTACCTTGCTGCGAAGCGAGGTAACTTTTTCTTCCAAGCTGTCGGTAGCACGGTATCCAGGGCATCGTCCACAGTGACAATGCCGAGCATTTTTTTGGTATCAAGGTCCACGACAGGAATGGCCATAAGGTCATATTTGGCGACAAGATAAGCTGTTTCTTCCTGGGATACCAACGGGTCGACAAACGCAGGATCGTCATCAAACCACTTGGAGACAGGTGAGTCAAGTGGGGCAGTGACCAGGTCACGCAGGCTAACCACACCTTTCAAGCGCTCTTTTTCATCGAGGATATAGACGTAATACATAAATTCGTCCTGGAGGGCATCCTCGTTGGATCGTAAGTAGGTTAAGGCTGCCTCAACAGTGTAGTTGTCAGGAATATGCGCAAATTCGGTAGTCATAATGCCACCGGCGCTTTCTTCCGGATATGCCAGTAATTGGCGCACATCCTCTTCGTCTTCATCTTCCATGAGGTTCAGCAGTTGTTCGCTGGATTTGTCGTCCATATCACCCAAGAGGTCAGCAGCCTCATCAGGGTCCATCTCCTCAAGAATGTCGGCGGCGCGTTCTGGATGCAGATGGGAGAGAACACTCAACTGAACTTCTGTGGAAGCCTCCTCAAGCGTATCCGCAAGTTGTTCATCCGAAAAACCCTGCAGCAAGGCTTTGCTGGTGTGATGGTCAAGGTCGTCCAGGATAGCCGCGATGTCAGCAGGCGGCATTTGAACGAGGCGAGATTGAGAGACGGAAAGCCGCAACGGATCATCGTGCTCGATGGACGCCACGGTTTCCCAGGGGATTACCTGGGTTTTATCTTCTTTTTTGACCACGCGGGCGATGGCACGGTTGACACTTTCAAGCCCAAGACGGCGGAAAAGGCCATTAGCACTGGCATCCACACCTGTAAGAAGGAATGCATCACCTTTGCGTCCGATTTGGAGATCATTTACACGCACAAGGCGTTTGCCTTCCGTGTCCACGATCTGTTGGTCCATGACGCGTTCGTTGAGGTATAGTTCGTGCCCTTTGGGAGCAAATGTGCTGAGCTTGGTTTGATCAACTTTAAGGGTGATACTGGGCCAGAGTGTGGCAACCTGCGACATATCAATGAAATCAGCGGATTCGATATGATTTTTTAAGGAAAGAGCAGCCAAGGGAGGCATGTTCTTTTCAGTTCCATTGACCAAAACGTCCTTAACTTTGCCGACTTTGTGGCCAAAAGCGTCCCATACTGGTTGGTTTAACAGCTGGCTTAAATAAATCATCCTTCACCTCGCTCAGGCTATAAATTTGGAACTAAGGTTGGGATTTGTGAACGCAGGGGCAACCGCCAGCCCCCACCCATGCTTTTACACGGAAGTAAGGGACTGGGGAAGACGATGCCCTCCAGGCTTTGCAGGGTCCTCTAAAGAGGCCTCAGGGAGGTTCTCAATTCCAGTCAACGATAATTGTTCCATAGCGAATAACCTTGGTTATTATACTTCATGGGACTTGTAAAGGGGGAGAGTTTTGGTCTTGAAAAGGGGTGACTGTCAAAAAACCGGACGCTTACGGGGCAATTCCTGAAAGATCTTTTGCAGTCTGGGAACCTGATCAAGAAGGTGGTCAGAATTGGTGCGCCAACCAAAAATATCACCCACGCCACCGTACTCAAAAGCCACGATGCGTGGTTCTTTCCAGACGTGACTCCTAATTTGTTCTGCTGCCCAGGTGGTTGGCTCCCAATCGGAATCCTGCATTTCAAAGTGGTCATGCGGGGTGGAATTGTAGGGTTTGATGCCGGTAACATGTAGCTCTTCCAGGCGATCCGTGGGCAGGGCGGCAATGTAGGCTTGATATTCCAGGCCATAATTCATGGCAGTAATACGGGCGTGCGAAAGGTCCAACAACAGCCCTGCGTCGCTTTTAAGCATGAATTCTGCCAGCAAGTCAGGGAAGCGCGAGATATCCCAGGCAGGCATTTGCGATTCAGCCGGTAAGTTCTCGCAGATTATTTCGTAGCCGGGCAAATTGCTGCGCAGCATTTCAATATCGCGCATCCAAATATCCAACTGCTTCGACAGTTCTTGAGGGGAGTTGGTAAAAAATGGAATAGACCCCCATAAATGACAGTTAAGATGTGGTGTTTTGGTTAATTCAAGGCAAAACTTGATCTTTTCAAAATCCAGATTCTTCAATCGGTTATTTCCAAGCGCGATTTCGTTATGCGTATAGGTATCGCCAAGTTTTTGAGCGTTGCCAATAATATTCAGCCATTCAGGGCATTTGATCAAGTCAACAGATAGTGAGCCAGCCTTGATCAGATTCTCGAGTGGAACCGAATAATTAACCGCAAAACGCATTTTTAGGCAGCTCCGTCGGCTTTGTTCACTTCCAACCCCGCGAAAGGATCCAACTCGGTCTCAAGGTCGTGCCGGAATTGTTGGGTGTAAAGCCTGTAGTAATGACCCTTGAGTTTCATCAGGGCATCATGGTTACCAAATTCAGCAATGCGGCCATCATCGATGACAAAGATTTTATCCGCGCTTTTGATGGTTGAGAGGCGGTGAGCAATGATAAAACTGGTGCGGCCACTCATTAAATGGTGCATTCCTTTTTGGATGAGTGCTTCAGTCAGCGTATCTACCGAACTGGTGGCTTCATCCATGATGAAAATATCTGGATCTGCCAGTAAGGCCCTGGCGATGCTGATAAGCTGCTTCTGACCCACCGAAAGCAAATTACCGCCTTCTCCAACATTTTGATCGTAGCCTTTTTCAAAGGACGTGATGAATTCATGAGCGCCAGCCATTTTGGCTGCTTCTTGCACTTGCTCATTGCTGGCTTCCAGTTTGCCGTAACGAATATTTTCCATAACAGTACCGGAAAAGAGATGCGGTGTCTGCAGGACAACGCCAATTCGCGACTGAATATCTTCCAGCCTGTAGTCGAGGTAGTTCTTGCCGCCAATCAGAATTTCACCTGCGGTTGGTTCGTAAAAACGACACAGCAGGTTGACAATGGTAGTCTTGCCGCCTCCGGTGGAGCCGACCAGTGCAATATTTTGACCTTCGGCGATGTGAAAGCTGAGGTCCTTGATAACTTGGGTTTCATCATCCTCATAGTGGAAGGATACATGCTCAAAGACTACATCACCACGCATCGAAGTGCTCGCAAGCGTTTGATTGCGATTGGAAATGGTAGGGCGTGTATCGAGCAAGCTGAAGATGCGCTCGGAAGAAGCCAGGGCGTTTTGCATCTCGGCGTAAACACGGGCGATATCCTGGATGGGCCAAAGGATCATCATGATGAAGGAAATAAACGCCTGCAAGCTGCCAATACTGATGAAGGAGGTGTTGACCATGTTGCCACCTGACCAGAGCACAAATCCAAGCGAGATGGCACTGATGGTCTGGATAGTGGGCATGAACAACGCTGAAAGAAAAGCCGCCCTGTAACTGGATTTAAACATATCCGTGGAGAGCATCTTAAAGTTATCCAGGTTTTTTTCTTCTCGACGCAAAGCTTTCACAATGCGCACGCCGGTGATATTTTCATTCATGTTGGCGGTCATACGCGAGTTGGCTTTGCGTGACAGGCGGTAGTGATAATAAATGCGTTTACGGAACTTGATGGCGACGTAAAGCATAAGCGGCAACGAGGCAATTACAATCAAGGCCAATTGCCATTGGATGAACAACATGAAAATGGCAGCGGTAACGATGTTAACCGCAGCCCAGGTTGTGTCTGTGATACCCCAGGTGAGAAGATCACCCATTTTTTCGGAGTCTGAGGTGACCCGCGACATGATCCACCCGAGAGGAGTCTTGCTATAGTAAGAAAGTGATAGCTTTTGCAGGTGATTAAACATCATCTTGCGCAGGTCGTAACGTATCCTTTCCCCTTGTAGGCCTACCAGGTAGACAAACCCAAATACAAAGATGGCCTGGGCAATGATAATAACGCCGTAGTAGATGTACATCTGCCTGAGAACGGTGTGGTCATTTGCCAGGATAGCCTGATCAATGGTCGTACGCTGGATAAGTGTAAAGAGCGCATCTGAAAATGCGACCAGCGCGATACTAACCATGGCTGTGAGCATGGTTCTCCAATGCGGTTTTAGCACCTTATATAGGCGGGCGAAGACCGTCTTGGTATTAGAGACCTCGTCGCTTAATTCTTCTTCATCATAAGTCTGAGACACTGTTGATCTCCTCTTGCACGGCGCTATCGATGCGCGTCTGAATATCGTAAATATTGCGGTAAATGCCGTCTTCCTTCAGCAGGCTCTCATGGGTGCCGGACTGCACAATCTGGCCTTTATCAAAAACCAGGATTTGGTCAGCCGTCATGATGCTTTGGATGCGGTGAGCGATTATAAAAGTGGTGCGTTCCTGCATTAGGTTCTCAAGGGCGGTACGTATCTGGGCCTCTGTTTCCATGTCAACTGAGGATGTGGAATCATCCAATATTAAGACCCTTGGGTTAATCAACAAAGTACGAGCAATCGCCACGCGTTGTTTCTGACCACCCGAAAGCGTGACCCCGCGCTCGCCAACGAGCGTGTCGTAACCTTTACTAAAACCTTTAATAACATCATCAATAGCAGCCTCTGCGGCCACCTCTTCAATCTCGGCTTGGGTGACCTCGCGGTGAACGCCATAGGTGATATTGTCACGAATGGAGCATGAGAAGAGGAAGGGCTCCTGTTCGATAATCCCGATTTGTGAACGCAAGCAATCACGCGAGTATTCACGCAGATCGTGGCCATCCAGCACGATGCGCCCAGAGGTGACGTCATAGAAACGCGGTAAAAGGTTGACCAATGAGGTCTTCCCTGAACCAGTTGAGCCTAGTAACGCGATCACTTGCCCGGCTTTGCATTCAAAAGAAACATCGTTCAGTACCGGATGGTCTTTTTCGTACTCAAAATTAACATGGTCAAAACTGATATCGCCATTAATTTGGATGCACGCAGGAAGCTCCGTCAAGACGAGGTCTTCTTCTTTTTCTTTAATAATATCGGTAATGCGTTTTAAAGAAACAGTCGCGCGGGAAGTGTCTACGATGAGGCGCCCCAGATTGCGGATAGGCCAAATGAGCCATCCAAGCAAGCCCAGGAATGCAACAAATTGACCAAGAGTTAGCTGGCCTGACATAACCATAGTAGCGGCCAGGTAACCGCTGGCGAGCATTTGGGCCCCGCAGATAAGGTCAGAAATCGGCCAGAAGAAGGAGTGCATAATGTTGAGCTTGCGGCCACGCTTGAGTTTTTCAAGATTGTTGCTGTCGAACTTTTTGATTTCATAATCCTGCCGGGCAAAAGCCTTTACCACCCGCACTCCGCTGAGGTTTTCCTGCAGATTGGTTGTTAGCACGGCTTCCTGGTCCTGATAGGCAGAGTATGCCTTGGATATTTGTTTGAAGAAAAGGATCGAGACGACCAAGATTGCAGGCAGGATGATGACGGAGATCCAAGCCAATTGGTGATTCATGTTGTAGATGGCCACAAAATTGATGACGAATATCAATACGATGCGCCCAATGCCAATTGCCTGGTCCGCGAAAAAGCGACGCAAGGTATCCACATCGGAAGTAGCGCGTTCAAGCAGGTCGCCAGTCTTGGATTCTGAGTGATATGCATAAGACAGGCGTTGGATATGATTAAATAGATAATCGCGCATGCGGCGTGTACTGCCTTCCGCGGTTTGGGCTGAAAACTTACCCGACATGAAGGAAGAAAGCGCTTGCAGGATGACGATCCCAATATACGCCAGGATGGCAAGCAGTAGTTTTTCGCCAAACTGCTTTTTGATGAGGATTTCATCAATGAAATACGCCAAGAAAAGGTTCATGCCGGTGCGCGCGAGGGCTCCGATAGCCGCAAAAAAAGTCGCTCCGACATAATGCCAGTGCCAGCCAGAAATCATGCGCCAAAAGTTTTGTAACTGGTTGGGACCAGTCACTTTGCGCAAGTCGTAAGGAGGGTAGTTCAATTTGTTTGTAGGCATAGTAATCCGATTGGTTTGGTATGCTTGATTCAAGAGGGCGACAATCAACAGGGATTGTAAACAGACGACAAAAAGAAGTCAATCAGGCTGAAGCAGAGGGAAATTGATACTTAGTATTTCATAATTGCAATTTTACTAGGTTTAAGGAAAATTGCGGAAATTAGATTAGGAATTCGTAATTTTTCTTATGAATGCAAGCGTAATCTCAAAAGCTTCTTGATTATATTTATCGAGCAGAATGCAGTGATCCGAGTCTTCAAATACGTGGAGGTCGATAATATCGGAACTGACCGAGTGTTGAATGGTCTCAATAACCGTTTGTGGCACCATCGTGTCTGCTTTGGACATCATCAACAGAACTGGTTGAGAGATTTTTTCCAGGTTCTTGTCAACAACCTTTTGTAGTTTGCGCATCTCGTCCGCGCCGCCGATAGGGTAGACATTGTAGCCGCTCCAGATGAAGCCATTCCCGGCGCCATCTTTCTTCAGATACTTGATGAAATGCTTGAGCAGTGGGGCAGCCCAAATATTATTTGCCTGTAAACCGGGAGCGTAAAGCAAAACCCCTGCCAATTCAGGGTGCAGTTCGGCCACACGCATGGCAACCAGCCCACCCATGGACTCCCCCCCGATAAAGACATGCTTGCAAGTTGCTTTTAGAGCTTCAACAGCCTCTTCAGAGACATGCACCCAATCCTCAAATTTCACCCGATTAAGATCATCCGGATGAGTGCCATGGCCTGGAAGCAGAGGGCCTGAAACGGTGTACCCCTGGGAATGCAGAAAATCGGCAAGTTGACGGACTTCAACGGGTGAGGCTGTAAAACCATGCAGCAAGACTATGCCATCTTCTCCACCGGGAAGAAGAAAGCTTTCAAAGCCTAACTCTGCATGTGCCAAGAACGAAACCATAAGCCACCAATTCTAACCGCCAAATCGCTGGCAATCAAGCAAAAAACACGGTTAATATATGACAAAATAATGTAATGTGTGAATATTATAAACGAAATATGCAGAAAGGAAAGGCTATATCTAATATTATAGTATGTTTTCCGGGCGGGAGATTAAATTTGATCTGGTCAATTAACAGTATAATTTAAAGGTTATTATTGAATCAAAATTACATATAGACTGGTGGCTGAAATGGACATTTTTAAGAAGGCATTTGACTATACAGACGTAAAGGAGGCCAAAGCCTCAGGCGTTTACCCTTACTTCATACCGCTGGATCGTAACGAAGGCACTGAAGTTGTTTATGAAGGTCGGCGAATTATCATGTGCGGTTCAAACAACTACCTGGGCCTAACCTCTGATCTTCGGGTGCGGCAGGCTGCCAAAGATGCCATCGATAAATATGGCACTTCTTGCACGGGGTCACGTTTTCTAAATGGCAACATGTCGTTGATTGAACAATTGGAACGCGAATTGGCAGAATGGGTTGGTAAGGATGCCGCCCTGGTTTTCTCCACAGGCATGCAAGTGAACCTTGGCACGATCAGTTCCATCGTTGGGCGCGGTGATTACGTCATTTTGGATAAGGATGATCATGCCAGTATTTACGATGGCGCCATCCTGAGCAGTGGCAAAATCCAACGTTACCATCACAATGATATGGCTCAGCTCGAATTTGTCCTTAAGAGCATCCCCGAGGAAGTTGGAAAACTGCTGATTGTGGACGGTTTGTTCAGTATGGAAGGCGATGTTGCCCCGTTGCCTGAAATCGTGCCATTATGTAAAAAATATGGAGCGCGCCTGATGGTGGATGACGCGCACGGTATGGGTGTTCTGGGAGGTGGCAGAGGTACTGCGGCTGAATTTGGAATGACTGATGATGTGGACTTAATCATGTCCACATTCAGCAAATCCTTTGCCTCAATCGGTGGATTTGTGGCTGGCCAACATGATGTCATTGATTATGTTAAGCATCATGCGCGTAGCCTGATATTCAGCGCCAGCATACCACCGGCCAACACCGCAACTGCTTTAGCCGTGCTCAAAATCATGCGCGAAGAACCTGAGCATGCTGCCAATGTCATCAAGAACGGTGCTTTCATGCGTAAAGGCTATAAAGCGCTTGGCTTTGATATCGGCCATTCCTGCACACCAGTGATCCCCATTTTAATTGGTGACAACGACCTTACCTTCCTTGCCTGGCGCAAGCTCTTTGATGCCGGCGTATTTGTGAACCCGGTCATCCAACCGGCTACTGCCCCCGGCCGTCAATTACTGCGCACCAGCTACATGGCAACACACACGCAATCCCAATTGGAACATGTTTTGGAAGTCTTCGAAAAGGTGGGTAAGGAGCTTGGCCTGATTTAGGCAAGATGGAATTGCCTTTAAGTCCAGCCGCTGGTTTCCGTTAAGTCCTCTGCCGGCTGGACTTCAATTTTTAATGAACTGTTTGAAATTTCTTCTTCCAATAGTTTTTGGAGTTCAAATTCCAACGCTTTTTTGGAAGGCTTGCGTTTGAAGGTTGTTTTCAAGCGTGCCAGAATGACTCCCGCCAGTTTCTGACTGATTTCCTGCATTTTTTCCCTGGTTACCTTCTCGCCTTTTGTGAACCACTCAATGGAGGCATAGCCCATGGCAGCCGTGATGGAAGCAGCCACTGCAGCAGAAAGCAGCCAACCAGGGATTCCAGCAAATTTGGAAAGCTCGGTAAAGAGCATCTTTCCCAGTAAGCCAGTCCCATATGTAGCGATAAGTTCCTTGGCGCGCTCAGGAGTGATTTTATATTGGTAGATGCGCGCAATGGTCATGACCATGGCAGTTTGGTTGATAACGAGGGGGATAAAATCGATGCCCGGCAGCGGCGCCAGCGCAAGTGCTGCGGAAAGAGAGGATGAGGTGATCACGCTGCGCCAGGCTAACTTACCACGGTATTCTGGCAGAGCGGCTGCCATCGAAATTGTCATAGACGGGTCTGCCGCAATGATGGACATGACGATGCTGGAAAGGCCTTCGCCTTTGAGTGCTGAAATTGGAATAACTTCTGCTTCTTCCACCAGCAGGTTCTTGGCGCATTGGCGGATGACATCGGCTTTGTATTGTCGCACCAGATCTACTTTGTTGAGGACGATAATATACGGTTTGCTTGTTGCCAGGATGTCGCGATACAGTTCCAGTTCGGTTTGTTTAACTCCCTGCGTGGCATCGAACATTAGTATCAGGAAGTCTGCCGAACGGGCGGCGTCCATGGCAAGGGATTGCTCTTGTTCACCGGTGGGGCCGACCGCGTCGGCACCAGGGGTATCGATAACAGAGAAGATACCGGCATCGGCTTGTTGATTTACACGGGTGGTACCGGGAACTGGGCTGACCTCAGCCTGGTCTTTCCGGGAGCGAATTAGGCGGTTGAAAAGGGTGGATTTGCCGACATTGGCTGGACCAATGATGGCGACTTTGCGGGGTTTTCCAAAGGTGGATTTGAAGTGAATGAGAGCCAGGTCCATGACCGTATTAAGTGGGTTGCGGTCGAGTGGTAAGCCTTTGAAGGTCTCCTTAAGCGGTTCGCGTTCACTTTCCGGTATGGCATTCCACAACTTTTGAACCAGCGCTTTGGTGACTGGAGGGAAGTTTGTTTGGATGGAAGGCTTCTCAGGCATGCTCACTCCTCTTTGTTCGTTGCAGAATTCATTATAACCAAGTAATACAGGCGTCAAAATTATTGCGTTTTTGTATAAAGTTCATTCTATCTAAAAATATAGCCGTCTACTAAAATAATTCATACAAAAATATCCATTCATTGTGTTGAAGTCCTTCATTAATATAGTTTGTGTAACGTTTATAGAATAGTAGTTGGAGCCTTATGGAAATAACAGGTTTATTATTTCCAATTAATCCTCATTATTCTCAAATCAACGGCTGGCAATATTCAAAGTCAGCCCATTTCCGCGGTTTTTGTCTATCCAATGGCTACGCTTTAATTGAAAAGAACGTTCAAAAACCTGGTGCTTTATCGCACCGGGTATCCTGCATTTCCAATTGACACTGTAGTTTACTAACTCATTAAACAATATTGATCAAGAGAGGTAAACGATGAAAAAAAGGATAGTTAGTCCAGTCCAACTGACATGGCTTTTCGCAGCGGTGCTCTTGCTTGTGGCAACCGGATGCAATGTAGATTTTTCAAAGCTTTTTACTGCAACAGCTCCCACAAAAATCCACCCTACCCAGGTTACAGTACTTGCTACTGTAACCCAACCCACACCCAAAAACACGGAAACGAAGGTTGAGACGGCAATCCCAACCCAGGCCGAGACTGAGGAGTCTGAAGATGATGGTGATGATGATGATCGTCTCAAGCCCGAATCGATTCCTCAGTTTGTGGATCCTCTTGTCATCCCACCGGTCATGCCCCCGGTGAAAAAAGGTGAATACACTGAGTACGAGGTGGCTGTTCGCCAGTTTGAACAGCAGATCCTGCCCTCAGGGTTTCCCAAAACCACTGTTTGGGGTTATGGAAAGTTGGGCGACCCTTTACCTGGAGAAGGGCCTTCCACATACAACTCACCCTCATTCACTTTTGATGTGCAAAAGGATGAAAAAGTACAGGTGACATGGGTCAACCAGCTTGTGGAGGACCCGAGTAACCAAGAATCTCAATATTTGTCTCATCTCTTGCCAATTGATCAAACCGTACATTGGGCAAATCCGGGGCCGCAAAGCGTACTTGACCCAACCGCGTACACAGGACCGGTACCCATAATCACCCATGTGCATGGTGCGCACGTCGCGTCGCATTCAGATGGATTGCCGGATGCTTGGTATCTACCAGCAACATCAAGCATTCCTGCCGGTTACATCACGCAAGGCACGGATTATAAGACCCAAGGTACACCGCCTCCAGGAGGCGCTATCTTCCAATACACAAATGACCAACGCGCCGCAACACTCTGGTATCATGACCACTCCCTGGGAATAACACGGGCCAATGTTTACGCTGGCATGGCAGGTTTCTGGTTGCTGCACGATGAAGTTGAAGCGGCCATGAATTTGCCAGGGCCTTATCCCAAGCTTGATGACCCGGCAAGGACCAAATATTACGACGTGCCTATCGCCATTCAGGATCGTACTTTCAATGCCGATGGCTCACTTTTCTACCCTGACAGCCGGGCTTACTTTGATGAGTATGAAGGTCCTTACAGGCCAGAGACCCAAATTGCTCCGATATGGAATCCTGAGTTTTTTGGTGACACGATAATGGTGAACGGCAAGACCTGGCCATTTATGGAGGTTGAACCGCGCTTGTACCGTTTGAGATTGCTGAACGGCAGCAATAGCCGCTTCCTGGTGCTGAAATTTGATGCCGAGCTTGAGTTTACGCAGATTGGCACTGAAGGAGGCTTTTTGCCGGATAAGCCAATTACATTGACTGAACTGCTGCTTGCTCCAGCTGAACGTGCTGATGTCATCGTAGATTTTTCGAAATTCGCCCCTGGAACGGAAATTGTGCTACTTAATCAAGGTCCAGATTCACCTTTCCAGCAATTGCCGATTGATCCTGAAGAAATGGCTGACCCTGAGACCAC
Source organism: Anaerolineaceae bacterium (assembly GCA_035466865.1). Classification (GTDB taxonomy): domain Bacteria; phylum Chloroflexota; class Anaerolineae; order Anaerolineales; family Anaerolineaceae; genus Mesolinea. Next base: position 15,809 of record DATIUL010000363.1, read on the forward strand.
CGGTAAGGTTATGATGTTCAAGGTTGTAGAGAAAACTGAACAAGGCATCGCTGGTGAAATCCCAACCGTGTTGCCATCCATTGAACGCCTGACCACGGAAAATGAAGATCGTGCACTGGTTCTTGTGGAAATGATGGATATGAAGGAAGACATCCCTGTTGAAGCCCAACTTGGCAGTCTCAAAGAAGGAAAATTGGAATACTGGGAACCGACTACGGAATTGATCAATGAAGGTGAGACAGAAACCTGGCTTCTCATTAACTTGACTGGTGACGCCCACCCAATTCATCTGCACTTGGTGCACTTTCAGGTTGTTGAACGGATTCCTTTCGATGCTGGATATTTCAATATGGATTACCAGTCTTACCTGCAGGCAAAAGACGATATAACGATGCCAAACCCAATGGATTACGTCATGGGTCCAGCTGAAGCACCTCTTGAATGGGAGACCGGTTGGAAGGATACCGTCCTCGCTTACCCGGGGTATTACACAAAAATCATTGCCAATTTTGACATGGCCGGAAAATATGTCTGGCACTGCCACATTTTGGAGCACGAAGACAACGAAATGATGCGTCCGTTTGAAGTAGTAACGGTTAAGTAAATATTATCTGAGGGTGGGGCATTTCGCCCCACCCTCAAACTTTTTCGGATCATTCCGTTGACATTTTGCCCGGGTTCATGTAATATAATCGGACGTTTGGCGAGGTAGCTCAACGGTGGAGCAGTGGACTCATAAGCCATTGGTTCTGGGTTCAAATCCCAGCCTCGCCACTTTTTTATATTTAAATCTCCAGAATCGCAAAAATAGTCACAAGGCAAAGTTCTGGGTTTGCCCCTGCGGGGTACAGGCAAATCCCAGCCTCGCCATTTTATTATTTAAACGTCCAGGTTCGCAAAAAAAAGTCATAAGCCAAAGTTCTGGGCTTGCCCCTGCGGGGTACAGGCAAATCCCAGCCTCGCCATTTTTTTATTTAATCTCCAATGTGTTTTTCTTTGACGGTCACAGGGCCGGCAGAAGCTTGCCTGAAGCAGCCGAGCTCCCTGACGAGGAGTTGGTTGAATTCCATAATGGATTTTTAGAGGAGGCTAAAAATCAGCCTTTCTTGGCCATCTCCACTGGGCACAAACGTTAGCACATCAATCAATTTTCAAAATCGAACACAGCTTACCCTCACTATCTGATCGGCAGCACGCAACTCTTAACAAGGTAAGGGTGATGATGATCAATTCTGAAAATCTTGAAATAGTCAGTTGTGTTGGTCTCACAAGAATGACTTTAAAGGATTGCCACCAGATGGGCGTTTTCGTTTATCTACCTTAAAGCAACATGGCAAACTTTGGGACAACCAGTCCCAAGCCGTCAATTTTGGAATGATAGCCACCAAAATGACAGTATTAAACTTACCTGAAAATGATCGGTAGGTAAAGAAAATTTGTCAATTCCTGAGTTGGAACAATGATAGTTAATGTTGCAGTGAAGGTTGGCGTATTTGGAGGTTTAGTTTTTGTAGTAGTAGCTGTAATTGTGGGTGTCTGAGTTTGTGTTGGGGTGCGTGTAATAGTGGGTGTTTTGGTTCGCGTTGGGGTGAGCGTTATCGTGGGTGTTTTGGTTCGCGTCGGGGTGAGCGTGATCGTGGGTGTTTTCGTGCGTGTTGGGGTGGTTGTGATGGTCGGCGTGGTGGTGGAGGTAGCCGTCGGTAAATGGATTGGGAGGACTGCCCGCATCAGCTTGTTGTACATCTGGTCAGTCACCCATATTCGAGTACCTTCAATCGAAATGCCGTAGGGAAGTTCCGCTCCTGGTGCCTCATACAAGAACCAACCCGCTGAGGCTGATGCGCTGGTATCGAGCCAGGTGCGCGTGGGCCAAGGTTCCGTCCATTCGCCTGTCGTGACGCTCACCGTGGTCGTGGTGCCCGTACTGAGCGGTCGGCAGGTTTCAGTAGCTGTGAAAGTATTCGGACTGGCGGTGGATAAAGTTCCAGTCGCTACAGCAGGGTCCAGCCTGCCCAGCGTACCCACTTCGTCTCCTTGTGCCGTATACCAAATAAAGCCATCCTTAACTGAAACCATGTAAGGAATGGAGTAATTAGGGGGACCAGAATCAGGTAGCGAGAATAATTTGAGAGCGTTCGTCGTGGGGTTGAGCTGGCCGATCTTCCCGGCACCTATATCCGCCCACCAGATGTTGCCATCCGCATCCAATGCCAGGCCGCGCGGTTCCGCCTTCGTTCCTGCACCCCAATAGGTCAGCTCCTGTGTCACTGTGTTGAAACGCAAAATCCTGGCTTGCACCCAATCACTTAACCACAAGTAAGGAGCCTGATAGAGAAGGTACCAGCCATGGTTTCCCCCCGGCAGGGTATAGCCGCAGAGCTGGTTGGAGGCTGGGTCAAAGCGATACAGCAGCTGCGTGTCGGAGACTTCGCCCCATTCGCTGAACCAGACTCGATCAAGATCGTCGAACGCCACTCCCGACAACTTATAAGTGCGGCTCGGTTCCCAGGCACTAAGATCCCAAGTAGTCAAAGTGATGGGATTGGCTGTGGTGTTAATGCGGTTGAGGTACGGGTTCGAAAAAGAGGTCAGCCAGATGTTACCAATCGCGTCAGATTTTGCATCCAGGGTGTTACCCAGCCCGCCAAAAAGGGTGTAAGCACCCGTGGTTGGATCTACCCGCCATACCTCTCCCATCTTCCAATCCGTGATATACAGGTGATTGGCCTCATCTTGGGTAATCCCATATGAAATACCACGGTAAGTCAGCGACCGCTCAGCCACCGGCAGGTCTTCCGCCAAGGCACTGGCAGCAGCTGTCAGTAGGAAGAAGATGATGAGGATAGTTGCTAGGGTGCGCATCTATTTTTGTCCTTTGTTCCCAGATCTCACCAAACGCTGATAAAGAGCTGTGGGTTGGGGCTCGGATATCGAGTTTGATCTTCCGAGCCTCAGCCCTATTTCGTAATTGGTTAGTTGATACTGTATTTAGTCATCGTCTCCTGTCCTAAGGTTTATTTTCGAGTGAAAGAATGGCAGTGGTGAATGCCGGCTCGCTGCCTATCGCTGCGCTAAAGGTGTAAGAAACACTTGGTAGTAAGGTGCCCACTACATGCCCGTAGACGCTTTTAGCAGAGTAAGGTACCTTCACAAAGGTCGCCTCAGCAGGTATGTTGGTGATGGTCAATACATGGTTTGTCAGTGTTGCGGTCCCGGTCCACGTTCTCGTGACGTTTTCACAGTTCGCGTTGTACAAGACAATCTTGGTGGTTTGAGGAGTAATATCTGGGAAGCCCATATCGTTGCCCTGCGATATTTCCAGGGTGCCGTTGGTTGAATCAGTCAAGTTCACGAAGTAAGCGAAGCTGCTTGGGGTCACCGACTTGATTGTTGTGTCCCCTGTCTTCCGACTGGTGGTGAGTACGTATTGCAACCACGGCAGTGTAGGAGGCGTACTTGAGGTGAACTGGCTACAGGTTGCCCTGGCTGTGGTTATCTGAGATAGTGGCACAGGTTCTACATAGGTGACAGTGACATTGAAACTAGCGCTGCCATTATTTCCGGCAGTATCTTTCGCGGTACAGGTAACCGGAGTCGTGCCGATCACAAACGTATCGCCAGATGCGGGCACACAAGTAGGTGTAATCGGCCCATCGACGTTATCATCAGCGGTAGCAGAGAACGTCACCACCTTGCCGGACGGATCAGATGAAGCCTCAGTAATATTGATTGGGACAGTCACGATTGGATTCATTTGGTCTGTAACCGTTACCGTAAAGCTTGCGTCGTCAAAATTTCCGGCAGTATCTGTGGCGGTACAGGTTACAGGCGTTGAACCAAGAGGGAATAATGATCCTGACACTGGGACGCAGGAGGGCGCGAAGGTACCATCAACAATGTCATATGCGCTGGCAGAGAATGGCACAGTTGAACCTGAAGCATCCGTGGCAGGGAAAGTCATATTGCTGGGCACGGTCACAACCGGCGCTATTGTATCCGACCCCTCACCAATAATTCGAAAAGCGAGGTTGAAATCCGTGCCAGCTAACCAGGATGATCCTAAGTCATAAGAGTAAGCGGCATCTGGTAGGCTGCCTGAAGCACCTCCAGCCCAGGTAAAGGTTCCCTTATATCCAGTATTGTTTACCCCATAGATTGCCACCCAATAATGGCCAGGTGTTAGCGTCAATGGGGAGGTCAAGTTTAAGGTATGAAGCCAAAGCCATAAGCTGGGACTTGCAGGTGTATCCTCAACACCAGTTGAACCATTGAAGTATTCACTTTGCAGTAACCTTCCGGAAGATTTGTTTCGGTCGAATTTTCATACAAAATGTAATGAATTTCCCAATCAGGTCCTAAAATTTCGACATCATTCCAAAATTGAATTTGGGTGATGACCGCATCATCATCGAGAATGAAATCTTCTGCAAAGATAGGACCAAGATCAGTTTCAGGTTCAGAGATTACACTCCCTCCGTATCTGCGCAACTGCTCCCATAAAGGTATTGTTTGCGCGACTTCCACCTCAAACGCTCCAATATCACAAGCAGAACCTTGAGGGCGGGTGACGCCGCGCTGGTCAACTGTCACTTCAGTCAGGCACCCAACCGCATCTATAGCCGGGCTATTTTCGAGCAGTGCATAAGTGTAAATTACTTCCGTAGCTGATGGTGAACTGGGTAAGGTTATCATCATCGCAACCAGGAATGGATTTTTTGGATTTTCAGCGGTACCAACTAATTCGCCGCTTACCCAACCCGTTGAGCCTGTACCATCACCGATCAAGTTTCCGCCCAGCGAATTGACTGTGCCATAAACGTCTGGCCATTTAGCGTGCCCTGCTGTTGCCGGATCGGTCCAATCTGAATTACCGGCAACGATACTGTTCTGTATATATACTGTACTTTCTCGAGTGTAAATCCCTCCGCCACCGCCCCAGTCTTCAGTCTGGTAGTTCTCGTTGGCGAGGTTAGAGGTGACAGTTGAATGGATGAGGTTGAGGGTACTTCCGTTCTCAACCAGAATGCCGCCACCGTAGTTGTTAGTGATATTGTCAGTGACTGTGCTATTGATCAGCGTTAGGAAACCCCCGTTAGAATAAATACCTGCACCACCGATCGAGCCAGTGCCGTGATTTTCCACGATGGTAGAGCGATTCAATATCAGTGTACCTTCCTCATTGGCGATACCGCCGCCAGCATCGATCACAATATTATTTGGACCAATAACACAGTCTGTCAGCGTTAATGTTGACCCGGATCCGTTGGATATCGCGCCGCCGTATGATGCACGGCCATCTCTGATAGTTAAGCCTGACATATCCACAGAAATGGGCATAATACCGTCACCGATATATGGCCCATAAAGCTCGAATATGCCGCCGTCTTGAATGTCAAAATAATTTTCGTCAAACCTACCCCCGCTGATGGCAAGCTGAGCCGCACCCGGGCCCGCAATCGCGATGCTTTTATAGATCTCAATTTGGTCAGTTAAGGTGATTGTGGCTGGGTAGGAAAGGTCAAATTCGATCATATCTCCGCTAAGTGATGCTTGAATTGCCTCACGCAGGCTGCAGTGGGTTGCGTCACAACCTGCCTCATCAACAAAATCGTCGGTCG
>DATIUL010000364.1:0-2167 GCA_035466865.1 Anaerolineaceae bacterium
TCGGCTTCATAAATATCGGCTAAAAAAGACAGGGTAGGGCGTTTGAAGAAGGGGTCCATAAATCCAGTGGAAAGGTCTGGAATCAATACCATATCTCCGGCATTGACAGGTTTAAACCCAACCGCTGAACCATCGAAGCCAATACCATCACGCATCATCTGAGGAGAAAAGTAATCGGCAGATACCGAAATGTGATGCCAACGGCCAAAAAGGTCGCACCATTTTAAGTCAATCATTCGAATTTCATTGTCACGCACATACTTTATGGCGTCTTCAAAATTCTGGAACATGCGCTGAGCTCCTCAGTTATTCAATTTTTACGCCCAGGTAGGCTTCCTGGACTTTAGGATCATTCAACAAATCTGTGCCTTGACCGGTCCGGATAATCTTTCCGGTCTCCAATACATAACCGCGGTGGGCAACCGAAAGGGCTTTCTTGGCATTTTGTTCAACAAGCAGAATGGTTGTGCCTTCGTTATTGATTTTCTTGATTACATTGAAAATTTCTTCCACCAACATCGGCGCAAGGCCAAGTGAAGGCTCATCCAATAACATCAGTTTTGGCTTCGACAGCAACCCACGACCGATAGCCAGCATTTGTTGCTCGCCACCACTCAGACTGCCACCATACTGGGACTGCCTTTCCTTTAGTCTTGGGAAAACAGAGAAGATGTATTCGATGTCCTTTTCAATTTCCGCTTTGTTCTTACGCAGGTAGGCCCCAATTTCCAAATTGCCACGGACCGTCAGGTTAGCGAAAATCTGACGACCTTCAGGTACTTGTACAACTCCGGCCTGGACAACCTGATGTGCCTGCGTTGGCAGTGGAGAGCCATTAAATAAGATTTCGCCTTTTTCAATCTTGATCTGGCGGCTGAGGGCATTCAACATGGTGGATTTTCCTGCCCCATTGGCCCCAATAATGGAAATGATTTCACCCTCATCCACTTCAAGGGATATGCCTTTCAAGGCTTGAATACCGCCGTAGGAGACGTGCAAGTCTTTGATCTCAAGCAACTTCTTCATTTTTGTCTCCGTATCCCAGGTAGGCCTTAATCACTTCGGGATCATTCTGCACTTCCTTCGGCGTTCCTGTGGCGATTGTTTTGCCAAAATCTACTACGGTGATGTAGTCGCTCAATCCCATAACCAGTTCCATGTGATGTTCGATGAGTAAGGTGGTGAGGGCAAATTTTTCGCGCATCTTGCGAATAAAATCCATCAATTGAAGAGATTCTTCAGGGTTCATGCCAGCAGCCGGTTCATCCAAAAGCAATATTTTTGGGTTGAGAGCGAGAGCGCGGGCAATCTCAAGCCGTCGTTGGTAACCATACGGCAACTTACTGGCAATCTCTTGTGCCCGGTCAGCCAAACCGACTGTAGCGAGGAGTGCCATGGAACGCTCTTTGATGCACTTCTCTTGTTCATTCCTGCGCTTGCTCGGGAAAAAACCCTCGAAAACTGAGTAATTGGCCATGTCGTGGCAGGCTGCCCGAACATTATCCAGAACGGTTGAATTGGCAAACAAACGGATGTTTTGGAATGTCCTGGCCAGACCAAGGTCGACAATTTTGTAGGTTGGCAAGCCAAGGATGCTATTTCCATGCAAAACGATGGATCCCTTGGTTGGTGGATAGATGCCGGTGATGAGGTTGAAGATTGTGGTTTTACCAGCCCCGTTTGGGCCAATGATCGAAGTAATGGAGCCTTCTTCAAGCTTCATATTGAAATTATCAACCGCCTTGACGCCGCCGAAATATTTGGAGAGGTTATCAATCTCAAGGATGTACATTAATTCCCCTCCTTGGCAGCTGGTTTACGGTTGAAGAGATTGTTCCAAATAGCTTTCAAATTAGCAATGCTAAGTTCCCAGGAACCAAGCAAACCTTCGGGCCTGACCACCATGATGATAACCACCAACAAACCGTAGGCGACCAAACGCCAAATTGCGGCTGCCCGCAGCAACTCAGGAAGGCTGGTGAGCATGAAAGTGGATAAAAGGGCACCTGTCACACTATGCATCCCGCCAAAAATGACCATGATTATGAGCTCAGTGGATTTTGCCATGCCAAACATGGATGGCTGAATGAAACCCACATAATGAGCCAAAAGTGCTCCAGCAAGCCCCGCCAGTAAACCATTCACAAAGAAAGAAATCGTCTTCATG
>DATIUL010000365.1:0-2984 GCA_035466865.1 Anaerolineaceae bacterium
CCTTGTGTGACCTTCAACAACAAGGACGAAGCTCTGCAATCGTACAACTGGGGCCGCCAACATGAAGACCCTATCCAGGAAATCAAGTTCGCTTATCGCAAAGACGTTGCCTCCCTGGAAGATTTTGAGGAAGGCACTGTGAAAGAAGTGACCCTTCCTGATGACTCGGTAATTTTGCTGAAGAAAATCAAACGTGATTATGACCCTACCGATCAATCCGCGGCTTTGGATTTGCTAACCGAGAGCTATAAGAACAAGTACTTTGCCACCGGGTTGATTTATATTAATAACGACACTCCCACGGTATTTGAGCCTTACAATTTAGGCGAGACACCTCTTAACCGTACTCCCATCGACCTTTTACGCCCCTCGCGCGCGGTCCTCGACCAAATCAACGCCTCCTTGGCGTAATCAAAGCTCAGATTGGAATGTAGGTTAAGACAAGGCAGGAAGTTTTTCCTGCCTTGTGCTTTTAACTCAACTTGGACTGCAGTTATCTTTTCCGCAACCGCTTAACCATTAATCATCCCTTGATTTTGTAAAGCAAGGTCAAATTTGGTGTGCGGAATTGGCCGACTGGGAAACCCGAAATGACTACCACCTGATCGCCGGCTTTCAGATTTGTTGAGCTGCTGATTGCGGTTTCAACATGCATAATCATCGTCTCAAGGGTGTCGGCATGGGGCACAAAGAAAGGAATGACTCCCCGGCAAATACTCAACCAATTCAGGGTTGAGCGTTCGGGTGTAAATGCGTAAATTGGAACACTGGGTTTGGTTTTTGAGGTCCACATGGCGGTACCTCCTGAGACGGTAAAAGCCACAATCGCAGCCACGTTTGCATCTTTAGCCAGGTCATTGGCGGCGATGCAGATATGGGCCGCGTCATTATGCGCGTCTACCGAAATGAGTGTTGCTACATGTCCCCATTCTGGTAAATGGGATTCAGATTCTTCTACAATGCGGCTCATCATACGGATGCTCTCAACTGGGTAAGCCCCAGCCGCGGTTTCCGCAGAAAGCATGACCGCATCGGTTCCATCATAAATTGCGTTTGCAATATCAGCAGCCTCGGCCCTGGTGGGACGGGGGTTTGTAATCATGGATTCAAGCATTTGTGTGGCTGTGATGACGAACCTTCCACATTCATTTGCCATACGGATGATGCGCTTCTGAGCTGAAGGTACGTCCGCAGGTGACATTTCGACCCCCAAATCACCGCGGGCGACCATGACCCCGTTGGTCACTTGCATAATCTCTTCCAGGTTGTCGAGAGCTTCAGGGCGTTCAAGCTTGGCCACAATGGGGGGTACTCGCTTGCCGGGCATCATAGCCTGCATAATTGCCCGTGCAGACTCAATATCGGCTGCGGTCTTAACGAATGAAAGCGCGACTAGATCAAGCCCTTGTTCGAGACCGAACCGAAGATCTTCCTTATCTTTTTCAGTTAGGATGGGGATATTGAGTTTGGAACCGGGTAGGTTGACTCCCTTGTGGGATTTGAGATCACCTCCGATGACGACCGTGGCAAAGATGTTGTCGCCTTCCAACTTAGTTACTTCAAGTTCCAGGTTGCCATCATCCATGAGGATGTGGTTGCCAGGTTCAAGGGCTTCGTGCAGCTTTGGGACATCGAAGGGGATAAAGGTGATGCCTTCTGGTAATTCATGCGGAGATTCAGAGCTGAGTGCCACTTGCTCCCCAGCGACCAGAGGCAGCGGTTCAACATTCAATTTACCAATGCGCAATTTGGGACCTTGTAAGTCCATCAATATGGCAATGGGCTTGTTTAGTTCTTCGGATAACCGACGAATCAACGCGATGCGTTCGGCATGGTCGGCATGCGTGCCATGGGAGAAATTCAAACGAGCCACATCCAATCCTGCCAGGATCATTTGGCGGAGGCGATCTTCGGATGAACTGGCGGGTCCGAGCGTAGCAACGATCTTGGCGAAACGAGTCATGGTCTGCTCCTGAACTATATGGATAAGCCTATTTTAACCGGTTAAGTTAATCGCTGATTGACAGGTTTTGTTGTTTCTGCAATTTTGAACGTATCGCAAGTTAACGCCTGCAAAACCGATTACATCTCCAAAGTGTATTGAAGGATAAAAGCGAAAAAGGCTGCACAGTTCGATGTGCAGCCTTTGCCAATCTAGGAAGTAAAGTCTATTTCAGTACTTTGGCAATACGTCGGATGGCCCAATCGAGGGTCTTCTTATCTACCACCAGTGGAGGAGCAAAGCGGATGACGTTCTCATGCGTTTCTTTACAAAGGAGGCCAAGAGACTGTAAAGCTTCGCAATATTTGCGAGCACCACCGGCCTCGGGATAAAGTTCAACGCCAATTAACAGACCCTTACCGCGAATTTCCTTGACCTTTTTGGTCTTGATGGCGCGAAGTTTTCCCATAAAGTACTCGCCGAGTTCGGTTGCCCGTTCTGCAAGGTGTTCCTCATCCAACACTTCCAGCGCTGCAAGAGCCACGGCGGAAGCGATGGGTGAACCCCCAAATGTGGAACCATGCTCGCCAGGACGCAGCAACCCAAGAATCTCTTTATCAGCTAATACTGCTGAGACTGGGTACATACCGCCAGAGAGAGCTTTGCCAAGGCAGACCATGTCGGGGCGCACGTTCTCGTGCTGGCAGCAGAGCCATTTGCCTGTGCGGCAAAGGCCGGTCTGGATTTCATCGGCGATGAAAAGCACATTGTGTTTCTTACAGAGTTCAGCAACACCTTTTAAGTAACCAACAGGAGGCAAAACCACGCCATTTTCGCCCTGAATGGGTTCCAGCATAATGGCACAGGTATTTGGGGTTATGGCAGCTTCAAGGGCTTCCAAATCGCCGTAGGCAACATTCTTAAAGCCAGGGGTGAAAGGCCCGAATGCTTCACGGTAGAACTCTTCGGTCGAGAAAGTGACGATGGAAATGGTGCGTCCGTGGAAGTTTCCAACCGCGGTGATAATTTCAGCTTCGTACTT
>DATIUL010000366.1:0-4094 GCA_035466865.1 Anaerolineaceae bacterium
ATCCCAGCTCATTTCGCCTGCGTCGGACATATACTCAGGATGTGCTTTTGCTTCCTCAGCACTCAGTTTCACAGATCCTACAAGGTGGGTTTCGGTGGCAGTATGCTCGCCAATGCGCACGTCCATTTTGTTTGGGTCAGCAGAGAACTGCGAAATGGGATAGAGATTGTGCAGTTGGGTAGCTACGCCCTTGCCCCAGCAACCCGCTTTTAGCATGGCATAAGAGGGCCTAACACCTCGGGCACGATTTTCAGGCAACTGACCTGGAATAACCGTTGCGCCCCCCAAGGCAGGGTTGATGACATAGTACTCGATAAAGAAGGGACGCTTCTCACCTGTTATCGCGTTGACACCCACCAGGGAATGCCACCACCAGTCGTAACCGCGCTTCGCGCTGACACCTTTGAGCATATAAGCATTGCGATCGTCCATAAACCTCTTCCTCCCGAAATGATTAACGAATGCGATAGTCGGATTATAGCAGTTAAGTTGCATCATGCAACTAAATTCATGTATACTATATTTATCATTGTTCGGTTTTACTCAAAGGAAGCATTTGTGTAAAAATTTCAACAACCATCAGCCATCAACAGTTCCGGGAGAGTGTCAAAATGGGTGAATTCAGCAAGTACATTTCCAACGTCAGAAGAAATGTTCCAACACCAAAAGACATGGTTAAAGAAGGAAAGTGCGCCTTTGGCACTTTCGACAAAGAATTTGAATCCATGGAGCTCTTAAAAATTGCGCATCCTACTTCAGCCCCTGATTTTCTAAAGAAATTTAAACTCACACAATGGGAAGCGGTTGAAGTGCACCTGGAAGAGGGCGTTCTACTGGCTGTGGTGTGCGATATGGGCATCTTTGGCCTGAATTTGCATGTCTTCTATGATAAAAGAAAGAAAAAAGTCTTCAGTTGGAGCACAAATCTCAAGAGCCAGGATACGGTCATTGCTCCAAATCTGTTGAAAGGTGCCATTACTGAAGCTGTAACTCCGGTCTCTTCTTTAAGGTATGTCAATAATTTCCAGGACGGCAAAGCGCAATTTACGGGGCACCATCAGGACCCAACCAATAGTATCGCTTACGAATTTGAAGTGGAAAGACTTTCAAAGCCATGTGTGGTATCCATTCCCTTCGCGGATATGAACGTTCGCCACAGACCGCTTTATTCCCAGAAGGATTTTTTCAAAGCAACTGGCACATTGACTTTTAACGGCGAAACTTTCCACACCACAGATACCAGCACTGCCATTATTGATGACCACAGGGGTTACTATCCCCGTCGGGCACATTACGACTGGGTCACAACCATGGGCGTGAACGAGGTGGATGGCGAAAAGAAATGGTTTGCCTTCAATCTTACCCGCAATCAATCCATCGACCAGGAAAAATTCAACGAAAACCTGATCTGGTTTGAGGACCGCACCAGTTTGCTGCCGCCGGTTTCTTTCACCAGGAACCCGGAGACCACCCAATTTGTTGATGGCGCCGTCTGGGAGATCAAAGATGAACATGATATGGTGAATATCACTTTTTCCGTTTTTGACATCTTCCGCATGATCACCCATGTGAAACCGATTGTAAATATCGATTATTTTGTGGCCTTTGGCGAACTGCAGGGCTACGTGCGGGATGAGGACGGCAAGAAGTACATCCTGGATGGCATGATGGGTATGGGCGAAGATAAGACTATGCTGCTTTAAACATAAGCTTCAACTCTGATTCGATGTACCTAACACGTGGGATTGATCTGAATACCTGACCATGCAAGGTAGGCACTGATTTAGAAAAGCAAATAAACCAAAACAATCAAGGTTGCCGTTTTACGGCAACCTTGATTAATTAATCGACAATAATTATCTCTTCCCACCATCCCAGACCAGGAAGGGCATATTGACAACCACACCAGATTTAGTGGCCGTCAGTTTTCCGTCAGTTTCAGCTTGCAGAATCTCGGCCGCAGACTTCAACTCAACCGCATTTACGCCATCGGCCCATTTGGTGAGAATTATCTGGCGCAGGGGTGAATAACCGTCTGTGCCAGGTGGATAGTTGAAAACATCGGACTGGAACCCCAACGGCCCTTTGCCTGTCAGCCCATTCTCAAAAACGTACACATTTGCAAGTGCTGATTCCGGCACTGTAGCCAACGCAGGTACATATATAACCGGTGATTTCATCATGTTGGTTAGCTTTTCAGCAATACCCGTGTCAGAGGCCTCGGTGTGAGTAAAGAAGATTTCCTTACCCTCAGCGTAAGCTCGCCCTGCTGGAACCTGGGCGAATGTGCCGGTGCCCTGAGTTTGTGTGCTACAGGCCGTCAATATGGCGGTCAGTAAAAACAGAGCAAAGATTATGTTCTTTATTATTTTTGATATATACATCGTAAACTCCATAGAAGTGGGTGGCTATAATTTCTTTGTGCGCAGCCGCAGGCTGTTGGTTACCACGAAGACGCTGCTGAAAGCCATGGCACCGGCTGCCAATACCGGCACCAGGTAGCCCAGTGCTGCCGCGGGGATGAGGATAATATTGTAGAAGAAGGCCCAAAACAGATTCTGTTTGATGGTATTCATGGTTGCCCGTGAGAGCTGGATGGCCCTGGCTGCGCCTCGCAGATCGCCGCTGATTAACACCACGGGTGCAGAAGCCATGGCCACGTCCGCGCCGGTACCAATGGCGATGCCTACATCGGATTGTGCCAGGGCAGGGGCATCATTGACCCCGTCGCCTACCATGGCGGTTACAAACCCCTGAGCCTGAAGCTTTTTAACCTCAGCCGCCTTGTCACCCGGGAGCACCTCTGCGAACACCTGGTCGATACCTACCTGCTTGGCGATGGCTTGGGCGGTTTGTTTGTTGTCGCCTGTGAGCATGGCCACTTTAATGCCCATCTTGTGGAATTGTTGAATTGCTTCGACGGAGCCTTCTTTAACCGTATCCGCGATGGCTATGGCGCCAGAAATTTGATTATCGATGGCTACCAAAACGGTCGTTTTGCCTTCAGTCTGCAGGCGTGATACTTCGGCATCAAATGTGCTGGTATCAAACTGACGCTCTGCCATCATGCGTGGGCTGCCAACCAGGACCTGCAAACCATCCACTTGGGCTTCCACACCATGCCCGGCAGTCGCCCTAAAACCTTGCGGTTCGGAAAGTCTCAATTCGCGATTGCCGGCTTCAGCAACAACAGCTTCGCCTAATGGATGCTCAGAGCCTTTTTCCACGGAAGCCGCCAGCTGCAAGATGTCTTCCTCTGTGAAGTGGGTATTCTTGACCACGATGTCCGTCACCGAGGGTTGCCCTTTGGTAATCGTTCCGGTTTTATCGAGAACTATCATCTTCACATGGCCGGCCCTTTCCAGGGCTTCTGAAGTTTTAAGCAAAACACCCATCTCAGCACCTCTGCCTGTGCCTACCATAACCGCTGTTGGCGTCGCCAGGCCCATTGCGCAGGGGCAGGCGATTACCAGAACGGCCACCATCGAAATTAAAGCCCGAGTAAACACACTGACATCCGCGTTGATGGCTAGTGGAGGGCCGAAGAACATCCAGGCAATAAAGGTAAGTAGAGCCGCAACGATGACTGCTGGAACAAAGTAAGCCGAGATTCGGTCCACCAACTTTTGAATGGGGGCTTTGGAACCTTGTGCTTCTTCTACCAGGCGGATTATTTGCGCTAAGGCTGTTTCTTTACCAATCTTCGTGGCTTCAAATTTGATCATCCCCAGTTTATTCAGGGTTGCACCGATGACAGCCGCGCCGGGGCCTTTTTCAACAGGCATTGATTCTCCGGTAAGCATGGACTCGTCTACTGAAGAGCGGCCTTCCACCACCACGCCATCCACCGGGATCTTCTCGCCGGGCCTCACGATAATCACATCGCCAACCAGCACATCCTCAACCGGCACTTCCATTTCCTGCCCGGCACGGATAATCCGCGCGCTTTTAGCGCGCAAGCCCATGAGTTTCTTGATGGCTTCGCTGGTGCGCCTCTTGGCTCGTACTTCCAGCAATTTGCCCAGCTTAATCAGGAAGATGATTACAGCGGCGGTTTCAAAGTAAACATGGCCTGGCAGCAGGCCGAAGGTAAC
>DATIUL010000367.1:0-3223 GCA_035466865.1 Anaerolineaceae bacterium
CATTAGAGCAAAAAGAGAAGCCCTCATCTGCAAAATCATCCAGATTCTGGCTGAGCAGGAAGGTTTGGAGATGCGCGGTGGTGTTTTGGAAATTATGGGCGAAGGCATTGGCTTTTTGCGCGCAAATTACCATATTGGTCCGGAAGATGTTTACGTTTCCCAGGCCCAGCTGCGCCGCTATGACCTCCGCTCAGGCGACCTGGTGATAGGCCATGTGCGCCCCCCCCGCGAATCAGAACGCCATTATGGCTTGCTGAAGGTTGAATCGATCAATGGCTTAAACCCTGACGAGAACCGCAAACGCATTAAGTTTGAAAACATCACCCCGATTTTCCCAGACAAATTGCTCAACATTGAGCACGACTACCGCAATCTCTCCACCCGCATGATCAACCTGATTGCTCCGATTGGTGCCGGGCAACGCGCTATGATTGTCTCCCCACCGAAAGCGGGTAAGACAACCATCCTTAAAGATATTTCCAACGCCATCGCTGCCAACCACCCCGAAGTAAGGCAAATCCTTTCACTCATTGGTGAACGTCCTGAAGAAGTGACCGACATGGACCGCTCCGTTGAAGCGGAAGTGATTGCCAGTACTTTTGACGAACCCACCACTTCCCATGTGCACATGGCTGAAATTGCCCTTGACCGTGCCAAGCGATTGGTAGAAAACGGCCTGGATGTGGTCATCCTGATGGATTCCCTCACCCGCCTTGCCCGGGCATATAACATGGTGGTGAACCCCTCCGGGCGCACTCTTTCCGGCGGTATGGATCCTTCCGCGCTTTATCCACCCAAACGCTTCTTTGGCGCCGCTCGAAATCTGGAAGATGGCGGCAGCCTGACCATTATCGCCACTGCCCTGGTGGATACAGGCTCCCGCCTGGACGATGTGGTCTATGAAGAGTTCAAGGGTACCGGCAACATGGAGCTGCACCTCAACCGCAAACTTCAGGAACGCAGAATTTTCCCGGCTATTGACATTGAAAAATCATCCACCCGCCGCGAAGACCTGCTTCAAGAACCTGCCCTTTTGCAACGCATCTGGCTGATGCGCCGTATGTATCTGCAGATGATTTCAACCCCGCCGCAAGGCGCGGGCATGGATAATGCTGTAGCCACGGAAGCAATTCTGCAGAAAATGGAAAAGACCAAGACTAACATTGAATTTTTGGAAAACCTTGTAATTATGTAGGTTTGCCTAAAATACCAGCATTTCAGTTTGTGGTATAAACGCCATTATCATGGATCAAAATCATCTCAATCCGGATTCCCTGCCCGATTCCAACGAAGGCACTGCGTTGCCCGTTGGGGGTTCAACGCTACCGACCCCTCAGGTTACGGAGAATGTGGCAGCCCAGGCTGATGTGCAGGATGCCGAAAAAGATAATTTAGTAGAACTCCAGGAAGAAAAAGAACCCAATGCCCTACCTTCTCTGCTGGCCTGGATGCTTGCAATCATCGTCTGTGGTGGTTTGCTTTCTTTATTTCTCTGGCAGACAAGCATCGCCCGTGCCCTGGCTGAACAAAGCCTTACAGCTGTCACCCCTGTTTACACTGTTCCCGAAAATCTGAACGAATCCGCCCTGGCCGCCATGCCAGTCTACGCTCCGACCGAAATCCCTGGTGAAATCGCCCGCGACCCACAAGCTTACACGATTGGCAACAAGGCTTATCGGGCAAAGGCAGTCGAATATACCGTAGTTGAAGGTGATAACGTCACCTTTATTTCCGAACAGTTCGGCGTTGAGCCAATAACCATTCTTTACAACAACTTTAACGTCCTGAATGACCAGATGGACTTCCTGGAAGTTGGGGATGTGCTCACCATTGCCCCCACTGATGGCATTTGGTACAAGTGGCGCAATAAGGATACGATCGAATCTGTCGCGTCCAAGTTCGGCACCACCCCAGATGCCATTAAGCTCTTTCCTGGGAACGATATCGACCTGAGTAATCCAAAGGTTACACCGGGCACTTTTGTGATGATACCTGGTGGATCTCGCGAAATTATTGAACAAGCGCTGCCTGTTCTCGCGGGTGTAACTGGTGGGTCCACGGTGGGCATTCCAGCTGGGCCAAATGTGTGTTCCAGTTCCAGTGGATACATGGGAACAGGCGCCTTTATCTGGCCGAGCGCCACCCACTTCATTTCTGGCAACCAATTCGGACCTGGGCATAATGGCATCGACATCGGCGCAGGTGAGGGTTCACCTATCTTCGCCTCCGACGGCGGTACGGTGGTCTATTCCGGTTGGCTGGAGCCTGGATACGGCTATATGGTCGAAATTGACCACGGCAACGGTTTCTACACGATTTATGAGCATCTCATCAGTTATCCTGACGTAAGCCCTTGCCAAAATGTCAACCAGGGTCAAGTGATCGGATACACGGGTAATACCGGCAATTCCTTTGGTGCCCATATCCATTTTGGTATTTTGACAGCCGCCGGACCGGTCAACCCAGGGTATTATTTGCCATAAGCAGGTGGAAATCTGTATAATAAGGTTTCACGCTCCAGTAGCCCAAATGGATAGAGCAAGGCACTCCTAACGCCTAGGTTGGGGGTTCGAGTCCCTCCTGGGGCATGCAAGCAGCACACATCGTGCTGCTTTTTTTTATCTGTTTGCTAATAAAGGCGAATGGAAAATGGATTTTGAAGAGCAGACAAGGACTACTCTGAAAGATCCTGTCGTACCCAGAGCAGCAACACCTGACCTTCGGGGGTATCGGCTGCTTGCGCGGCTACAATCACCGCTTGCGCGCGCAAACCGATCCGGTCGCGGTATTCAAGGTACATCGGGTTGCCTTCATGCCAGTTTTGCTGGCAGCGTTCCAATAATGCCTGGTTGTTGAAGGTGCGCACCGTAGTGAACCCGGTTTCATAAAGATAGGGGCCTTCCAACACGCTGTTTGCCCAGGCATGCGGGCCGCTAAAGCCCATACCCTGGGAAGTTGGCTGGAAGATGGGCGTTGGGCCTTCAATGATCGTGATTTTATTGTCCATGAGCGGCTATCATACCATAATGAGCCGTGGGCAGGCACAAAAAAAGGTGGAGGTTTATGCTCCACCTTTTTGTATATTGGTTCGCTTTATTCGGCTGTGGTGATGTTATAGAAGAAGTTGAAGGCGTAGCCCTTGGATGACTCCATGATGATGGAAATCAGGTTCAGGTCTTTGACTGCTTCCGGAATCGTCAGGCTCAACTCAACAGCTCCGGTG
>DATIUL010000368.1:0-3137 GCA_035466865.1 Anaerolineaceae bacterium
CGAAATTACCCTCTCCGAAGCCCTTACGGGCACTCAACGCCAATTAGGGGTTGAGGGAGGCGTGATGTGCGATGTTAATATCCCGGCCGGAGTGGACAACGGTTCCCGGGTACGTTTACGTGGCTTTGCCAATGGGCAGGATGTCTACCTGCGCATCAAAGTGCAGCCAAACCCGAATTTCGAACGTGACGGCAAGAACCTCAAAACAACGGTTTCTGTCGACCTCTACACTGCCTTGCTGGGTGGTGATGTCAGCGTGCCCACTTTGGGCAAGAACTTGCTTCTCACCATCCCTCCCCAAACCGATAGCGGCAAGATCTTCCGCCTGGCTGGCCAGGGGATGCCACATCTCAAGAATCCAAGCGAACGCGGTGACCTGCTGGTTACCGTCCAAATTCACTTACCACACAAAATGACCCCTGCTGAACTTGACAAAATTCGTGAGCTCAGAAATATGAGGCATGCCTGATGTTTGAGCCAATTCCTGACGCCCTTATCCAACCACTCGACAAGAATACCCATTTCTGTCGAACCGTAACCGTTTACGCTGGTTCAGCAGTTGGCCTTGACCCTATCTTTGCCAAAGCTGCCTATCAGTTGGGCAAGATAATTGCCATCCAGGGCCGAACCTTGGTCTATGGTGGCGGCCGTACCGGCTTAATGGGCGCGGTGGCAGAAGGTGCCCTGGCACATGGTGGCGAAGTCATCGGCGTCATCAATGAGGATCTAAATCGCCCCAACCTCTCCCACTCAGGTCTTACGCGGCTTGAAATAGTGCCTAATATTCAGATTCGGAAATTCCGCTTGATTGAACTTGGTGATGCCACCATTGCTTTGCCGGGAGGTTTTGGCACATTTGATGAAATTTTTGAGACTCTCACCGGGGCTCAAATTGGCTTGCATAAAAAACCGGTTGCCTTTCTCAATACGGTTGGCTACTACGACCTTTTGCTAAAAACCCTTAGCTTCGCCATGGCTGAGAACTTCATTTTTCCCATCCACCGGCAGCTTTACCTCAGTGCGGAAAATCCTCTTGAATTGCTAAATGCCCTCGACAATTACACCCCTCCTCAATCTTTGGAATCCTGGCTCGAACGTGATGAAAATACTCCAACCAATTGATAATCTCATATTTGATCTCGATGACACTATCTATCTGCCCAATTCCGGCATTTGGGACCTGATCGGCGAGCGCATTTTTGCTTTTATGCGTGAACATCTGCCGGACGTTCCTGAAGAGGGAATCGAGCCTTTACGCGACAGGCTTCTGAAGCAGTATGGCACCACCCTGCGGGGTTTGCTCGAGGAACGCGGCATCGATATGCAAGCTTATCTTGATTACGTGCATGATATCGACCTCAGCGCGGTACTTAAACCCGATCTCGAATTACGCCAATTCTTAAGCCGCGCGCCTCAGAAGAAGTACATCTTTACCAATGCTTCCCAAGGGCACGCCGAAAATGTGCTCACTCAGATGGACTTGGTGGACCTGTTCGACGGCATCACCGGCGTCGGAGATGTCCAACCCTACTGCAAACCCATGCCCGAAGCTTTTCTTATGATGCTTCAGCATTTTGGCATTAGTGACCCCTCTACTTGCCTTTTCGCGGATGATAACCTGCCCAACCTGGTTACTGCCCAGGCTTTGGGCTTGCTTCCTGTCTATGTTGGCCGCAAGCAAGGCCACGGCTTCACCCAGGTTGAACGTCTGGCTGACCTTGAAGCCCTGCTGCCTGACCCTCAAAGTATCCAAATTGAAAACCCCACATCCACCTGACTTGGCCTGTAAAAGGACGGTTAAGCCAATTCTTACGCTTGTGGTATTCTTTTCTAAATTTCATCTGGAGATGAACAATGAACAATTCAACTAAGACTATTCTGGTAATTCTTATCTCTGTCATGCTCTTAACCGCAGCATTTGGAAGCGGTGCACTTGTCGGAGCGACAGTTAGAAGTCAGGCATTGGACAAACTTTTCAAGACTCCCACAAGCACGCTTGCCCCAACCCTCCCGACGCTTCCAACGCTTGAAACGGCTCCAAAGCCGCAAGGTCAGGCTTCCTCAACTCCAATTCCTTCCGAGCTTACCCCTGACGAGCAAAAAAACCTCTTTAAACCCTTCTGGGAAAGCTGGAAGCTGCTGCACGAGAATTACGTGGATCAGCCTTTGGATGACCTTATATTGATGCGTGGTGCTATCTCGGGCATGCTCGCTGCAACTGGCGACCAGCATACTTCCTATATGGATCCCGAGCAATTCACGCAGGCCAACACTTCCATGGAAGGCGAGTATGAAGGCATCGGTGCCTGGGTGGATACCACCGGTGATTACATTCAAGTTATTTCCCCGATGAAGGGCTCTCCTGCCGAACTTGCCGGCCTGAAAGCCAAAGATATCGTTATTGCCATTGATGACGTAGATATGACTGGCACCCCAGGGGAACTTGCCCTGCAGCGCATTCTGGGAAAAGCAGGCACTTCGGTCAAGCTGACTGTCCTGCGTGATAACGAAAAATTGGATTTCACCATTACCCGGGCAAAAATCACTGTGCCGGTAGTCGAATCCAAGATGCTTGATAATGGCATCGCTTATGTCTCTTTGCACACATTTAACGATCAAACCATGGTGCAGCTTCGCGCTGCCCTGAAAGAATTACTGGCTCAGGACCCTAAAGGGCTTGTATTTGACTTGCGGGATAACGGCGGCGGCTACCTGAGCACTGCCATCGATGTGGTTTCCCAATTCATCCCGGATGGTGTGGTTATGTATGAAAAGTACGGCGATGGCACCCGCGACACTTACACTGCCAAACCAGGCGGCTTGGCCACCAAAATCAAGCTGGCCGTATTGATTAATGAGGGTTCCGCTTCCGCTTCTGAAATTACCGCCGGTGCCATCCAGGACCGCGGCCGTGGTAAGTTGGTGGGTGTCACCAGCTATGGCAAGGGATCCGTACAAAACTGGATCCCACTGACAACAGAAGCCGGTGGCGTGCGCATTACGATCGCCCGCTGGCTCACCCCCAATGGTACGCAAATCAGCGGCAAAGGCCTCACGCCCGACATCGAAGTTGTGATGACCGAGGAAGATTACACAAACGGCCTTGACCCGCAGTTGGATGCCGCGGCAAATTATCT
>DATIUL010000369.1:0-9286 GCA_035466865.1 Anaerolineaceae bacterium
CATGGCAAAACTGGTAGCTGGGTCTGTTCCAGGGTAGTATAGACCCCTGGCCACCCAGACCTCTTGCTCGGCAACAGCTACTTCAAGAGCTCTTTGCAGCGTGCACGCTTCCGCCCAACTCGCGCATTCGCCCGTAATCAAACCATCTTGTTTTGCATAACGTATGGTAATCACCGCGTGGGCATCGAAAACCATCACAAATAACAAGATATAGATGAGGACCAATCCAAGAACAACACGGCCAAATCTTGCGTTTACCAGAAAAACCCGTTTATCCATCTTGGCTCCTTTACTTGACCAACAGATAATACGTTTCTTAACAACCTCATAAATGCAAATATTGCGGAACTCTGGACACAATTATTTTACTATCATCTACTATCTCAGCTGGAAGAATTTGTATCTGGCTTTCTGCCTTTTGATCTCAAACTCCTGTTTCTGATTTTGAGCAAGCAGTGAATTGCTTCGGTTATACATTAGTTTTACGTTTCCAAATCATGCTTGTTACAATGGCAAATATTCAACCGCAGGTAGACTCTGTTGGGCTAGGAATCCAACTCGGAATATCCGATGGTATGAAAATAATATTTAGAAGGAGGTAAACAAATGACCACGTCCAAGAATTCTCCACTAAATGAAACCAAGCTAAAGGCAACAAAGATCGCTGCAAGCCAGGAAGAAGGTACGGTTTGGTCGGCTGAAGAGCGTGCTGCCATGCATGAACGCGCTAAGGAACTGAAAGCTGTTGGAAGGGGAAAGTCCACAGCAGATGCTGAAGCTGATGTTCTGGCCAAAATTGCCGAAATGCCGGAACCGGACCAATCCATGGCCAGGTGGCTGCATGAACAAATCAAAGCTCAGGTACCCGACTTAAGCCCCAAAACCTGGTATGGTATGCCCGCTTATGCTAAAGATGGCAAGATTGTTTGTTTCTTCCAAAGCAGTGCAAAGTTTAAGGTGAGGTATTCAACACTTGGGTTTAACGAGGCCGCCAATCTTGATGAGGGTGTCTTCTGGCCTGTTGCTTATGCCGTGAAAGCCTTAACCGCCACCGAAAAGGAAAAGATTATCGACCTTGTAAAAAGGGCAGCCAGTTAGCCCTCAATCGGTTGACCAATGAGTGCCGTGGGGCAGACTGACCCCCGATCAAACTTTTTGGATTGGGCTAAGAAAAATCCACTAATTAAGCACGCCCATTTGGCTACTTCTCCAAACTTGGTTGTGGAGGCATGCCGATGGGTCTGACCTCACAAGCTTCTACAATACTCTCTCGCTCAGGTTGGGCGATCTAATTTAAGTCCAAATTATTTTTATTTAATGCAGAAAGGAGCTTATATGCAGACAATTTTACCTATTCTTTTTCAACTGCTCGGCGGTATTGGAGGTGGCAGCGCGATTGCTTCCATCCTCAAAAAGCTAACCCTTGGCCCTGTTGGCAACATCCTTGCCGGCTTGGTCGGCGGTTTGGCTGGCGGTCAACTTGCTGGCGTACTCAAGCTTGCCAGTGGCAGCACCGATATTGTTTCGCTGCTTGTTAACCTGGTTGGCGGTGGTGTTGGTGGCGCGGTCGTTACCTTGTTGGCCGGCCTTGTCAAAAACATGATCAGCAAGAAGTAATTTCCTTTAATAGATCACCCCTGGTTAACTTCATAACCAGGGGTGATTTACTTTGTTCGTCATTACTGAAATCATTAATTAATAGTGTTTTACTGCTGTTCGCCTCAAACGGCGATTTTCTTTACCTTCAGGCCGACTGGTCCTGTTTAAGTCTGGGTTTGAGGTTCACAAATAAAATCCCCAATGCCGCAAGCACCAAACCAACTATGCCCAGCGAGGTCACTTTTTCGCCTAAAAAGATCCAGGCCAGGATGGCCACCTGCACAAGCATAGTGTTATTGATGACGCTGGATTCAACCGCGGTTAAAACCTGTAAGCTCTTATTCCACAACCAGAATGCAAAGGCCGTGTTGACCGCTGCCAGCCAGAGGATGGTCAGCCAACCCTTCAGCCCAATGGCAGGTAAGCCTTGAAGAACCAGCCCTAAAACCAACATCACGATTCCGCCCACACCCATGCTGATGGAAGTAATCACAATAGGGGATATCCGGCTGTTTCGGTTCACATCTCTCCCCATCACTGAAGAAGCAGCATTGGCAATCATGGTAAAGATCGCCAGCCCGTATCCCAACAGGCTGCCCTGGTTTTGTGTCTGGGGTAGAAAAAACAGCAAAGCGCCAACCAGGAAGATCGTCATTCCCAGCCATTGTGTTGGCAGCGGGGATTCTTTGCCGCGGATAACAGCATACAAGGCTACAATCAGTGCGCTGAAGTTTAATATCAGGCTAAATCCGATCGCGTCCAGGTGTTTGAGAGTCAAAAACTGCCCGCCTTGCGTCATGGCGTAATAAACCAGTCCCAGCAAAATCAGAGTACCGTAATCACTTTTTTTAAGGGAGCGGATTTCATCTCGCTTTCGGATTGCGGAGGGGACGAGTATAAGGAATGCCAGTGTGTAGCGCAGCCCGGCAAAGGTGAGCGGCGGAATGGACTGTATGTTCTGTTTGACCAGAATCCACGAGCTTGACCAAAGTAAGGTGACCAACAAGGCTTGAAGTATGGCTTTTGTGCGGCGTGAAACAGACATATAAGTCATCCTTGTTTTCCAGGCGTATTGATTTGGCTGTATAGGCCATCCTGGTAATTATCCAAATTGCTGCCAATTGCGATTACTTTTAACTCTGCCAAGTTTTGTCAGCGCTCCTTGTGAAATCTTGGATTCGCAGGGCATCAAGAGGATTATAGGCGTAGCCACTAGCTGGGTCAATTGGGTGCTCCAGAGGAGCAGATTTGGTCGATTTTCCGGCTTCCAGTCAGGCTTCGGGCATACAATACTTAATGTCACTGGACCATTGTTTATGCCTGGCAACCAATCACAGGAGGAAGAAAATGTCAGATTATTCAAAAGCTGCCCTTGAAATCCTAAGAGATCCTCAGAAAACCATGCAGTGGTATATCGTTCCCCTTTTTTTAGTCGTTTTTTACATATACTACAAAGAGCTCAATGAAAAGCACTACAACATCGTGTTGGGAGCAGCGGCTCTGTGGGGAATGGACCTCTTCAACGAGATTTGGAACAGCATTGTCTTCCATGCCAGCGGTTTTGCTCCGGTTTGGGGCACTCCCGCGGGCACTGGCGATACTTCCCTACTGCTCCTGATTGGCTATAACATCGAAATTTCATTTATGTTTGCTATCCTGGGTATCGCTTGTTGCCTGGCACTGCCAGAAGACAAGAAAATGAAGATTTTTGGTATCAATAACCGGGTCTTCTACGCGATTCTGTTCACAACCACTGCGGTACTCATTGAATGCTTCCTTAACTATAGCGGATTGCTCACCTGGGAGTATCCCTGGTGGAGCCGACAGACTCCCTGGCTCATCTGGCTGATAGGTTACCTGCCCTTTTTTGGCATGGCTTTCTTTGTCCACGATATGGAAAAACGCCAAAACCAATTGCTAACCCTGGGTATCATCTTTGGGGTGGATATCCTGGCCCTGATCATTTTTGGTTCGATGGGCTGGATGTAAAGCGAATTGGAAGCCTGGTATTTTGACTTAAGGCTTGGGCTTTTTCTCCTCGAATCCAAGCGAGAGCGAGTTGATGCAGAAGCGCTGTCCTGTCGTTTCGCGTGGGCCATCGGGGAAGATATGCCCCAGGTGTCCGCCGCAATTAGCACAGACCACTTCCACCCGGCGCATCCCATAGGAGTTATCGTCTATGTACTTAACTGCTCCTTCAATGGCCTCGTCAAAGCTCGGCCACCCGCAGTGCGATTCAAACTTACGGTTGCTTTCAAAAAGCTTCGCTCCGCAGTTAGCGCAGGTGTAGTTTCCGTCGGCGTGATGGTTTAGATACACACCACTAAAAGGTCTCTCGGTAGCTTTGTTGAAAAGCACCGCTTTTTGTTCAGGGCTAAGGTTGGGATTTTGTTTCTGTTCCATGAGAATAGTATACTCAAACTGATACCAAAGGCACTTGGCTCACAAGATTTTGTAAAACCTTGTAGAACCTCTTTTCCCGTCTTTGGAAAGGAGCAAAATGACTGAAACTATCGTATTGGCAGGCGGTTGCTTCTGGGGCATGGAAGAACTTTTCCGCCAATTCCCCGGCGTTTTAGATACCGAAGCGGGCTATGCTGGCGGTAAAAACGAGAACCCCACCTACCAGAATCATCCCGGGCATGCTGAGTCCCTACTAATCAGCTATGACTCTGCCAAAACAGACCTTGACCACCTTCTGGATTTCTTCTTCCGCATTCACAATCCCACCCAGCTAAATCGTCAGGGTAATGATCTCGGCACCTCGTATCGCTCGGCAATCTTCTACGCCGATGAAGAACAGAAAAAAACTGCCGAAGCCATGATCCAGCGTGTGGAAGCCAGTAAGGCCTGGCACGCGCCGGTGGTCACCACCCTTGAGCCGCTCACTAAATTCTGGCCGGCTGAAGATTACCATCAAGATTATCTGCAAAAGATTCCGAATGGTTACACCTGCCATTTCCTGCGGCCGATGCCTTCATTTCTGGACTGAACCTTTGAAAGAAGCTTCATGCTGAGCTTTTTTACCCAATTAGAAACGGGGAGAGTTAATTCATGTTTATGCCTATAGATCCAAACCGCAAAAAGGGATCGCTCTCCAACCAGTGGTTGGACTTCAAGCGCTCCCTGCGCAATACCCCTGAGGCTTTCCGTTTGGTCTGGAAAGCTGGTAAAAATCAGGCTTTGCTGGCTTTCGGGCTCACCCCGCTTTCCGCGCTCATCCCGGCCGCTCAGGCCTGGGTGGGCAAGCTGATTGTTGATGCCATCGTCTCAGCAGCCAACCAAAACCTATCCGTTTCTGTAGGTTTTCAAACCGTCCTGCCCTTCCTGCTCATGGAATTGGGTTTGGTACTCTTCAGCTCCATCCTCAACCAGCTCGGCAGCCTTTCAAATTCGAACCTGGGCATGATGCTCAGCAACCACGTTAACACGCTCATCATCGAAAAAGCCAACCAGCTGGACCTGCAATTCTTTGAAGATCCGGTCTTTTACGATCTTCTGCAAAATGCCCGCCGCCAGGCAGATCGCGCCGCACTCTCCATTGTTAATGCCATCCTGCAGGTTGCCCAGCAAGCCATCACCCTAATTTCCGTGATCGTCCTGCTCATTCGCTACAGCCCCTGGCTGGCAGTTGTGGTGATCCTTGCAGCTATACCCAACTTCATTTCCAACTCGCTCTACGCTGAGAAATCCTTCCGTATCATCACCCGCCGCGCCCCTGAAGCTCGCCTGCTCTCCTATTTGGAACAACTTCTTACGGGCAATGAATCCATCAAAGAAATCAAGCTTTTTGGCTTGGGAACGCCTTTGCTGGTACGCTACAAGGAACTTTTCAGTAAGTTTTTTGAGGAAGATAAGGCTATCAACCAAAAAAGCACGCTTAGCAGCCTGCTCTGGGGTTTGCTGGGCACGGTGGCTTACTATGGTAGCTATGCTTGGGTAATTATGCGCACGATCACCAAAACCTTCACCTTTGGCGATATGACCATGTTCCTCTCCATTTTCCGCCAGTCGCAATCTTCTGTGATGCGCCTCTTAAGCAGCTTCAGTCAGCTTTTTGAAAGCAACCTTTACCTCGACAATCTGCTCACCTATCTGCACCTCCAGCCGCATTTGCTGCAGCAGGAGCAAGGTATTCCTGCCCCCACAGAAATCCGCGAGGGCATCGAATTTGTACACGTTTCATTCAAGTACCCGGGTTCTGAAACGCTCGTGCTTAAGGATATCAATTTCAAGATTGACCCCCACGAACGCATTGCCCTGGTAGGTTTGAATGGCGCTGGCAAGACAACACTCATCAAGTTACTCACCCGTCTCTACGATCCAACTGAGGGTCAGATTCTGATTGACGGGGTTGACCTGCGTGATTTTGATTTAAAAAGCCTGCACCAGCGTTTCGGCGTCATTTTTCAAGACTTCGTGCGCTATCAATTCTCTGTACGTGAAAATATCGGCTTTGGACAAATCGATCAGGAAAACGATACCTCAAAAATTCAGGATTCAGCCTCCCGTTCCGGTGCGAATGAGTTTATTGAGGACCTGCCCAAGGGCTACGAAACCACACTTGGGCGGCGTTGGGAAAAAGGTGCAGAGCTTTCAGGTGGCCAATGGCAAAAAATTGCCCTGGCGCGGGCCTTCATGCGCGATGCTGAGGTGATGATTTTGGATGAACCCACATCCGCCCTGGATGCCCAGGCGGAATATGAGGTTTTCAAGCACTTTGGCGAGCTCATGCAGGGGCGTGTTGCCGTGTTGATCTCGCACCGATTTTCAACCGTGCGCATGGCCGACCGTATTGTTGTTCTCTCTGAAGGCCAAGTGTCTGAGATTGGCACACACGCGGAGCTCATGGCCCAAAACGGTCCCTACGCCCACCTGTTCAATCTTCAGGCCGCAGGATATAAATAAAGATGCAAACCATTGCTGCTAGAGCAAAGCAGCCTACCTGAAATATTCTTGGAAATACTGGAAGTGCACATGAAATTTTCTGATTTACGTCTTGAGCACGAAGCGAGTGGGGCCGTTGTCGTGACAGGCAAATTAATTGACTCATATGCTGAGATTTCCCGGGATTACAACCCCATCCATATGGACGATGCCGCGGCAATTCAAACTGGCTTTGCTGGGCGGATTGCACACGGCCTTCTCTGTGAAGCCGAGGTGTCGCGCATATTGGGAACCGAGTTCCCCGGTGAAGGGACTGTTCTGCTGCAGGAAAACTTCAAATTTGTGGGCCCAGTTTACATAGGTGATCGCATCACCACGAGGATTTGGATAACTGAGTTGATTCCTGAGAAGAAACGCGCCGGCCTCGACTTTGAGTGTACCAATCAAAACGCCAAACCGGTCATGACTGGCAACGCGCTTATCAAACTGACGAATTGAACCTGGAGGAATTAGATGCCATTTCTTAGTGAAGAAGAACTGAAGGCTAAAGGTTTCAGACATTTAGGTAAGCAGGTCAAAGTCAGTTCATTGGCCAGTGTCTATAATGCCGATCAAATTTCCATCGGGGATTATTCGAGAATCGATGATTTCTGCGTGCTCTCCGGCAAGATCACGATAGGCCGAAACGTTCATATTGCGGTTTTTAACAATATGGCCGGTGGGGAATTAGGCATCACCATGGAGGATTTTTCTGGTCTGGCTTATGGATGCCACGTCTTCACCCAGTCCGATGACTATTCCGGTGGAAGTCTGACAAACCCGACTGTCCCCGATGAATACAAACATGAACGTAAAGCGGCAGTCCACCTTGGCAGGCATGTAATCATCGGCACTAATAGCATCGTCTTCCCGGGGGTTACTATCGCGGAGGGCTGCTCGGTTGGCGCCTTTGCCATGGTAACCCACTCCACAGAGCCCTGGATGGTGTATTCTGGCATTCCTGCCAAACCCATAAAGCCTCGCAAGCAGGACTTGCTGGCTTTCGAGAAAGCCTATCTGGAGAGCGAAAAAGCAGATTCCTAAATCGTTGGTTCTTGGTTTAATTGGTTTACAACCTGGTTTATTGTCGACTAATTTCATAAATCTGCCGCGCCTATCATTGAATAAGATAGAATTATTCAATCATGGATGCCAAAATCGAGTTGCAGCCCAAAATTCGCCGTGGGTTGAATTCTTTCTTTCTTTCACTCACCCTCTTGGTCTGCCTGATTGCCACCTTGCCACAAATTCGGGTGGGGGACTACAAGCCGCATATTGCTTATGCGGTGGAGATGTCAAAAGATAATCCCGTTCCTGTTCCACATGCCCTATTCCAGAAGTTGATTTTGGTCCTGAGGACATTTCTACCCTTTAGAATTCTGCAAGACCAGTCTGGGTTTTGGCAGTATCTCTATGACCATTCTTTCACTGCGTGTGCCATCCTGGTTGCCATGGCAGCCTATCTGGCAACCGTTATCCTCCTAAAAAATCGCTTCTATAAAAATTGGAGGGATTCCCTGGGAGGCAGAGCCTACTTTTATGCCTGGTTGGCGGCTTTTGGTTTGTTATTGATCAACCCAATTATCCTCTTTACTCTTAAAAGCCGTTTGATTCTGGGTTATTTACCGGCTAATCTATGGCATAACCCCACCTATATCCTCATGCGTCCATTCGCTTTATGGCTGTTCTTTTTTATTGAAGACCGTTGGGAAAAGCCTCTGGAAACAAAACAATGGTTCCTGGTAGCTTTCATCAGTTATCTGGTCATCTTTGCCAAGCCCAACTTTACGCTTTCGATGCTTCCTGCTCTGGGCATTTTCTATCTATTCAAAGGCGGGGCAATTAAAAAATGGAATTGGGGCCTGTTAACAGCCCTTGCAATACCAGCGTTTCTCTCGCTTGTTTATCAATACTGGTTTATTGCCCAATATCCCACTGAGAGCAGTTTCTTTTTTGAGCCACTTCTTGGTGCGCTCTACTACACAAAGAACATCTTCAGGTTTATTGCGTTCCTGATACTATCAATTGCTTTCCCGCTTGTGATTTCTCTCATTGACTACAAGAAAGCCTTACGCAAGGTGGGCTTTCAACTGGCCTGGCTAAATTTTGCAATTGCCATGCTCACTTTTCTGCTATTTACTGAATTACCTTATGTTGCCATGCTCAACTTTTCCTGGGGAGCGGTCATGGCTGTCTTTATCCTCTTTGTGGTCAGCCTGAATCACCTGGTACACGATTACCAGCGGTTAACCGATCAGTTGTGGAAGAAGATACTCTTGTTCAGCTTCCTGGGTCTTCACCTGGTCTCAGGCATCATCTACACCGTCCTCACCATCTTGTATCCCGGTCCTGTCCATTGACTCCTATGCACTGGATGGATGACTTGCTAACAACTTACTGGTTATTCTTATATAATTCACCCAGATATGCCTAAAACTGGAAAATCCACAAATTGGTATGGAAACTTTACACTTGCGCTAAGCTTGTTAATAGTTACGGGCCTTTCATATGGGCTTTTGGCCAAGAAGATGGGCTTTTTCCTCGATGATTGGTACATTATTGGCACTTATCGCGCCTTTGGGGTGAGCCGCTTCATCGAATACTTCCAGGGTGATCGACCCTTGCTCTCCTACGTCTACCTGATTTTTATGCCCATCTTCAAGGATTCCATTCTTGGATGGCAGATTTTCGCCCTCATCGCCAAATGGCTCTCGGCACTTACCCTCTGGTGGTTGCTCGACCTCACTTTGCCTTCGCGCCG
>DATIUL010000370.1:0-4234 GCA_035466865.1 Anaerolineaceae bacterium
ATCGACCCCCCGGGCAATCAACTCGGCGGCGATCTTATCAGCAAAGCGCTGGAAGCCGCCCTTAAAGGTGCCCAATTTGGTGGTGCGGGCATGCAAACGTGCCCACATCCAGGCCATGTTTACCTTTTTTGCCCATTTTTCTCCAAACTTGCCGATCATCATTGGCTCCCACATCTCTTGGTAGACGTGGTTGCCAGCTTTGGCGCGCATCCACTCTTCAGTGGTGTATTTTTCGAGCTCACGCCAATTATTGGTCAGGCGCAGGTAGACCCCTACCAGGCCGAAGCGGATCTTATTGATGCCAAAACCAAGACCTGGATAGAGTAAGGCGGCCTTGATGGAGTCGAATGGATAGAATTTGCCCTTATGGTACATGACTGTAATGGGCGTGGGGAAGACCACCTCATCCGACCAGCCGAGTTCTTCAATGAGTCCCAGCATGTGTTTATCCGAGGCGAACCAGTGGTGGTAGAAACGCTCAACCGACCAATCCCAATGTGGTTCCTTGAAGCCTTCCGCCAAACCACCGGGATGGTCAGAAGCTTCGAAGATGGTGACCGACTGCCCAGCATTTTTGAGGTCGTAAGCAGCACTCATGCCGCCAATACCGGCACCAATTACAGCAACTTTCTTAGGGTTTTCGGTCATCAAGACTCCTTCTTATCATGGTTATCAAGATTGGCAACTTCAGCAGCAGGAGGGGTTTCCTGGGATTTGTATTTATTTTGCAGGGCATTGAGGTCCGTGGAAAGCGAAAAACCTTCGCGGAAGAACAGGATGGCACCCAGCAGGGTGATGGGTACCCAAAGAGCCACCCGCAGCAGGAGTGCAAAACCAAGGGCTAAATCAGCGCTGACGCCGAATAGCTCCAGCATGGCCTTGCAGGCTGCATCAAAGGTGCCCAAGCCTCCAGGCGCGGCAGGAATGAGCAGCACCAGGTTTACGATGCCTTCAACCAGCAATAACTGGATAAAGGTGAGGTCGAGGCTGAGAGCGCGCATGACACCCCAGTACAAACCAGCTTCAGCCAGCCAAATCAGGCAAGAAAGGAGGAGCACCTTGAGGGCCTCCAAAGGAGATTTTAAGGCACCCAATCCCAGGATGAATTTGCTGATAATACCCTTGGCCACAGGGCGCGCTTTGGAAGGCAGCAGGTGGTCGATGAACCATCCAAAAAGGGTTTCAGCCTGCCTGGGAAGGAAGACCATCGCCAGGAAAACCAGCAGGATAAAGCCAAAAACCAGCCCGCCAATGACGGCCACCCGCGAGACCCATTCAAGGCCTGCCCGACGTGAAAATTGACCCAAATTGAGGAGTACAAGCCCCAGGATGGTGATGGCGTCAAAGAGGCGTTCAACAACGATGGTTGCCAGGGAGGCGGAAATATCGACGTTATCCTTTTGTTTGAGCAGGACAGAACGCAGAACTTCACCTGCGCGGGCAGGGTAAACATTGTTGCCCATATAACCGATGCAAACCACCGGGAAAAGGCGCTTAATGGGCAGGCGTTTAACTGGGTTTAAAATGCGTTGCCAGCGCAGGGAGCGCAAGTACACCCCGACGAAGTAGATGGCCAGTCCAAGCAACACCCAGGACCACTTGGCAGCTCTGAGGTAATGCCAAACCTGGGCAAAATCAACTTTACGGAAGGCGAGAAAGAGGAATGCGGCACTGATAAGTACCCCAAGCCAGACATGCCAGCGTTTTATTTTCATAGGCAAATTCTATCATCTCACGACGAAATGTTAAGCGAACAGGCTCGACGGCCTTTCTCACTGGTATACTTTTTTGCATGCCGCTTTTGACTACTACCAAACTGGGCAAGTCTTTTGACCCTGTCGATATTTTTGAGGATATTACCCTTTCCATTCCTTACCACGCCCGCATGGCCATTGTGGGGGCAAATGGGGTGGGAAAAACAACGCTGCTGCGCATCCTCGCAGGCGAGGACGACCCCACCACAGGGTCCGTGCACCGCGCTAGGGGTATCCGCATCGGCTATCTGCCCCAGGAAGCTATCAAAATCCAGGAAGGCACCTTGTGGTCTAGCTGCCTGCAAGCCTTCGAAACGCTGCTTTCACAGGCAGATGAGTTGCAGACCATGGAAAAGGCCATGCAAGTTCCTGGTTGCGACCCACAGGTTTTGGAACGTTACGGGCGCCTGCAAGCTGAGTTTGACCGCGCGGGCGGCTACACCTACCATAACCGCATCGAACAAACCCTGACAGGTTTAGGGTTCACGCTAGCGGATTACGAACGGCCGCTGGCTCAGCTATCCGGCGGGCAGCGCACACGGGCCATGCTGGCACGTTTGCTGCTGGAGAACCCGGATTTGCTACTGTTGGATGAACCCAGTAACCACCTGGATATTGAGGCGGTTGAATGGCTTGAAGCCTATCTAAAAGACTGGGAGGGTGCGGCAGTGATCGTTAGCCATGACCGTTACTTCCTGGACCAAGTGGCTACGCATATCCTGGAGATGACGCCTTCGATTGAAGATTATCGCGGCAACTATACTGCTTATCTGCGCCAACGCGAGGAACGCTACCTGCGGCGCATGCAGGAATATGAAGCCCAGAACGAATACATCGCCAAGCAGGAAGATTACATCAAGCGCAACATTGGCTCTCAGAATAATGCCCAGGCTAAGGGTCGGCTGAGACGCCTGGAGCGTCTGCTGGCAGAATCGCGCTTAACAGCCCCCACCAAGCACATCCGGCCCATGCACTTGCGTTTTAATATGGCGGGCCGGTCTGGCAATGTTATTTTGCGAACGCATGAGCTGGAAGTGGGCTACGAAGATGAAGGCCGGCCGCTTTTCAAGGCTCCAGACCTTGTTTTGGAACGCACGGAGTGCGTGGCCATTATCGGGCCCAACGGGGCAGGCAAAACTACTTTCCTCAAGACCATCCTGGGGCTGCTGCCGCCTTATTCCGGTGAAATTGAACTGGGAGCTGCGCTCAAGGTGGCCTATTTTGCCCAGACGCACGAAGGTCTGAACCCCAATAATGATTTGGTGATGGAAATAAACACAGTAGCCCCCGGTATGCTGCCCGGTGAGGTGCGTAATTACCTGGGCAAGTATGGATTCCAGGGCGATGAGGTTTTCAACCCGGTTTCAACCCTCTCAGGTGGCGAGCGGGGCCGGTTAGCCCTGGCAAAATTGGCTCTTTCGGATGCCAACCTGCTGATATTGGATGAGCCCACCAACCATCTGGACCTGCCAACCCAGGAAGTCTTGCAGGGTGTTTTGGCAGGATACCCCGGAACGATCATCCTGGTTTCGCATGACCGCTACCTGATTGATGCCCTGGCAACGCAAATCTGGGAGATGAGCCCCGACAAAGCCGATTTGGAAGTCTTTAATGGCAGTTATTCCGAATTTAAGGAAGCCAAGGAACGGCGAGCCTTACGGGCTCCTACTCAAGACATTGCACAGAATGTAGAAAAGCCAGGCCCCAAGAAAGGTCCAGTCAAATTAACCCTTTCCCGCAATCAGAAACAACAATTGCACAAGAAACTAGTGGCTGTGGAAAGCAAGATACGTCAGGCTGAAGCAGAAAGGGACCGGTTGGAAGGGCTTCTTTCCAACCCTCCGTCAGATTTAGGTCAAGTTTCCCGTTTGGCTTCGGATTATCAGACAGCCCAGGAAAAACTGGAAACTTTGATGAAGGAGTGGGAACACGTGGCCTGGACCTTGGAAGATTCTGGCTGGGATGCGGCATGAGCGGGCGAAGTGAATTGGGGGATGGTGTAGGTTTTAGTATTCAAAAGGCAAGCTGGCAGGACTACAACCAAATCCTGGCGCTGGAAAAACTATGTTTTTCCAAGGAAGATGCCTGGCCATTCCTTGACTTGTTGGCTGCACTGAGTTTTCCAAGTTTGGTTCGCCTTAAACTAAGCGAAGGCCAAAAAGTTATAGGATTTGTGGGTGGAGAAATCAAAGAGGGCGTGGGCTGGATTACGACCATAGAAGTGCACCCCGATTATCAAGGCAAAGGTTTTGGCACAGCTTTACTGACAAAAGCAGAGGAAGCCTTAGGAACGCCATCCATCCGCCTGACCACCCGGAAGAGCAACTTGGGGGCCATCCATCTGTATGAAAAAACCGGCTACAAGGCAATTGGCCTCTGGAAAGGCTATTACATTGGTGGTGAGGATGGACTGGTGTTTGAAAAAATTATCGAAGGCAAATCCTGAAGCAGGATAATTTAAGGCCTGAATTTTTCAGGTA
>DATIUL010000371.1:0-2734 GCA_035466865.1 Anaerolineaceae bacterium
GGTGACATATCGCATCGGGCCGGCCTGGATAGTGCTGATTACCGGGCTTCCGGCTCGGGCTGCATCCAAACTGGGGTAGACGGGCAATGCGCCACCCTCTTCCACCTTGGCCACATAGACCGGTAGATCCGTTAATTTCGGGTCCAGCGGGATGGTGGGCATGGGTGGAATGGGGTAAGGCACGCCAGTTTCAGCCTGGGCTTTGATGGATTGGGATGCGCCCATAGCCACGCAGCTGGCTGGAGATATTAGGTAATTGCCCGGGATGCATAGGGGCGGGTCAAAAAAAGACGTGTTCGGTTTGCTTTCTGCTGCCGCAACTGGCTGCGCCACCAGCAGATTGCCCAAAATCAGCAGGCAGACCGAGAGAATTAATATCAGTTTTTTCATACTTTTCATGCCCCCATTATACCCAAAAGCGCATAATGCAATTCCCCTGTATATAGGAGCGCAAAGTGGAGACATAAAAATAAACAGGCTGCAAAGATTCTTTAGGGAGGGCAAAAGAACTTTGCCAAAATGAGTACGAGTCCAGGGGGTTATCAACTTCAACAAGATAATTGCCAGGGCGAACTTGGTAAATCGTTTATGCAGTAGTAAAAACCCCGCAATGAAAATGATGGTAAGATTACAAAACAAAATTGACATTTACAAATTGCTTTCCAGCAATGAGGAGGGAAAATGTCAAATCAAGATAGGCAATCAAAAAATAATCCAACTTTCGTTCGTCAGGGACTGGTCCGAACCGTACAAGCGGCAGCCATTGCTGCCGCTTGTATCATATTACTCATGGCAATCGCCATCCTCAAGCAACTGGATGCGGTTAGTCTGGATATCAACAAAAGTCTAATCGGTCTTCCCCGGCAAACCTACGATATCCTGATTAGGAATCCAGATAAAGTGGATCCTCTTGAAGCGCGCTACGGCTTGGTGCAGCCTAACCATCTCAACGGGATTAATGGCGGCATTTCCTTTGCCCAATATGAGCTGATTAAGTCTCTGCCGGAAATTGAAGTTGCTGCTCCGGTGGCTATGACTGGTTATTTCCCACAACAATCAAACAATATTGAATTTCTAGATTCCCTACCGATGGGGCTTTACAAAATTGATATTAACAATATCGTTCAGGATGGTCTGACCAGTCATAACGTAAAGATCCAAAAACCCTACTACGCCTTCTATAGTAATGGATTTACGGACCCCATTGAAGACAATTTGCAAATTGTTGAGCTTGTTAAACAAACGGGCATTCAACCAATAATTGACCTTGCTCTAAGGAATCGTTTTGCTTTCTGGGTTTATAACGGTAATAAAAACGTATTGGTTGCCGCAATTGACCCGGAACAGGAAGCCAAGCTGTTAGGCCTTGACAAGTATTTGACCGCAGGAACCTACTTATCTTCAGAAAAACCAACGATGCCAGGTTTGGGTGGCATTTCAGTGTTTAATAGCATTCCCTCACTCATGAACACAAAAAACTACCTGGACCAAACTATAGAAGTGAGCCTTACCCGGTTGGAAGTGCCTTATGACAAAAAGGCCAGCCTTATTGAACAGATGAAAGGGCTACCTGCGGTTCAAGACCTTTCTACCTACCCGGAAGCGCAGAGTTTTTATATTTCAATTCCGCTATCTGGATATAACGCTGCCATCAGTAGCACTTTCTCTATCAAAGATAGCCATGTTATTAGCCAGCGAAGTTCTTTCTCTTCACTCTTCGGTGCTCAAACCAGCCCAAGCACTGTGAAGTACCGAATCTTCAAAGGCAAGCCAGAAGCTTGGCAGGGTTTTAAACCTGTACTTGAGGCAATACCGCAAGATTTAAGCAGAGAAGCAATCGTTGACGTTTCTACTTATTATTGCGATACTCAAGTTCGTACTTGTCCTAATAACGTCATCTGGCAGGTTCCAGTAGAACTAAGTTTTCGTCCTCAGGAAGAATCTGCCAATCAGTTTTTTATTCCTACGGATAGTCAAAATAAATTCATACCGGAGAGCCTCATCCAAGCCCATGCGAGTAAGCTCAACGAGGTCCCGTTAGAAACGTACTCCCCACCAAAAGCCGTTCTCAAATTCGATGAGAATGGCAAAGAATTAGCTCAACCGATGCCGCTTTATCCAACACTTAACTCATTTGGATATCTGGTTGCGCCTCCAGATGTCTTAATTTCCCTGGAATCATTGAAGGCACTTGTCTCCAATAATTGTGTTAAAGTCAAGGAAGGACAGTTCCCAACGAAGGATTCCCAAGTGGACTGCCCACAAAAGGATAACTTCATCTCTGCCATTCGGGTACGAGTAGCAGGCATTGGCACTATTGATGAATTTGCCGAAGAAAAGATCATAGCCCTCGCCAAAAAGATCACTGATCTCACCGGCCTTAAAACCGATGTGATGGTTGGTTCAGCCTTACAACCGGTACTCGTGCATATTCCTGGTAAAGATGGCATCTCTGGCATGGGCTTCGCTGAGGAAAACTGGATCAAGAAGGGTGTGAGCACAAATTACCGAAAAGGTTTTACCCTCATCAGTTCCCTGGCAGCTCTGGCTATGGTCGGTGTGGGTTCGGTTCTAATCCTCCTCATGAACTACCAGGCATTACTCAGTTGCCAGGATGAGTTCCTGCTTTTGTATACCCTTGGCTGGAAAAAAGGCACTATCTTCCAAAGGCGCCTGTTGCCTTCCATGGCTATGCAAATGGGGATATTCCTGATCCTACTCACCATCCTCCTCA
>DATIUL010000372.1:0-5538 GCA_035466865.1 Anaerolineaceae bacterium
CACCACAGCGCCAGGTCATGCCGCCGCCTGCCGCGTATTGGCTGGTAAGCTCCACCAGGCGCCGTGCCAGCGGGTTGAAACGCCAGGCATTCAGGCAATCTTCAAGCACAGCGCGCCGGTCGTAGACTGGGCGGTCCATCAGACTCTCTCCATAGGTACGTGTGCCTACAAGAAAGTTGTTATCGTTTTCTTCAAAGGCCAGTTGGGCACGTTTTTTGAATGGATTGCGCCAGGTGGATGGAGCCTTAATTAAGCTGCTTAGCATGCTTCCACCGCGACTTTCCGCAGCAAGCTTGCAGCTGGTTTGCAATCATCCAGTAGCCCAAAATCCTTACGCGAGCAATCCAGCCCGTCCACTGGGCAGGAATATCGGCTAAGCGGTAAGTTCCTCCCGAAATATGCCTGCAATGCCTCCGAGCCACCGTTCCAGCGGTCGTAGTCCATAAAACTGCCAAGGCCTCCGATGGCTGGCGCTCGTTCAGCGGTTTGGTGGATTAGCCAGTTGCCAACACCCTTTGGTAGCGCTGGTGGGCAAGGGTATTCAAAGGTGTACTCGGGGAAGGGCTTGCGGAAATAGTACTGCGCCAACCACCAGTCCACCCGCGGCAATTCCTGCGTGTGGAGGAAACGGTCTGCCCAGCTCGCCCGCGAGTAAATAATGGGGTAGCGCCCCGTTTCAATCTTTAGCTGCTCCAGGCAGCAGATCAGCATATTGGTGATGGTGGCGCGGGTCTGACCGTGGTCAAGTTCCAAATCCAGTACCAGGCGTACGCTGTCAATATCAATGCCATCCAATATTTTTAGGAAGGCATCCGTCTGCCGCAAGGCAGGTTCCCCAGGGAAAATGACGTGGTAAGGCAGAATGCAGATGCCCAGGCTTTCTGCCTCCTGGTAGAAACGCCCAAAAGCTGGATCTGTATAGCCCCAGCTCTGCCCGGTACGCAGGCCGATGAATTCCACTTTCGGTTCGTGCGCGCGGATGGCTGCAAAATCAGGCCAATTCTTCAGGTCAGCGCTGGCATTGTAGCGTGAAAGGTCGACCCCAAAGGCAAATTCTTGATTGCGGATAAAGTACTTCATTTAAATGCTCCCTCCATTTCCCGGATTGGGTCTGGCGCGGCAATCAACATGGGTTCCGCGGGGCAGGTCCAATCCTGTTCATCAAGTACGGCTGTCATGGCTGCCGAAATCAACAAATCATCGTGTAAAAACTGCCGGCTGCCCGCCTCGCGAGTACCTTCTGGCACACCCCAGTGCAAGGTTTTTTCTGGGCCGATGTTCACTTTGTACTGGCAGGCAAGCAGCTGCTGCTCAAAGATGGCTTGAAGCGCGCTTTGTTCGCGGTAGAACGCATCCGAAGCCTGGTTGAAATAATCCTGAAAGCGTCCTGTATCAATGATGGATAGAAAATTCCAGCCCAGCTTGGATTTCAAACTCTGGTTGAATACCAGTGGTAGAACGCGCTCCCCTAGTCGGTCCCGTAAAAAAGAAGCCACCCCCGCGCCAACGCCACTGGCATCGACGATTAATTTTTGCGCCTGCCAGTGTTCAGCGAGGTCCAAAAGCTGGCTGAAGAGGGCTGCCTGCCTGAGGCCGACCCACTGGTAACGGCAGACCACCTTATAGCGCGGCCTGTGGAAAAGGCTATCCGCCAGCCACTGGGTGTCCACTTCAATCAGGGTGACCGCGCTGGCATCCCTGCCGGGGTTTGCCAGCCCATCCTCTGCGGGTCCATCTCTGAGTGCTTCATCTTCTCCAGCCAGGTCCACCAGCATGGCATAGACCTTGCCGGCTTGCGGTGCTGAAAGCGCTGCATGGCTGCCGTGCATTAAACCGATGCGCTGCGAAGTGAACAAACTGCCAGCTCCCTGGATTTCCTCACCAAAGTACTGGCTGCGCACAGAAGGGTGCGAGCGCCCAAGGCGAGCAACAATTTCATCTACAAAATTGCCATAAGCTGGTACTTCCGTGCGTACCGCTTCAGCGCTGATCCAAAAAACGCGCCGTTGTCCATCCCGCTCTTCCGCTGCCCGGGCTGCCCTCAACTCGCGTGCCAGCAGAGTCTGATCGGTCCAGGCTGTACCCCAGAAGACGCGTGTGGCATTGGTAGAAGCTGCCATGGGGGCAATTTGTTTGTCGTATTTTTCCAGGCTGATA
This sequence comes from Anaerolineaceae bacterium, assembly GCA_035466865.1. Taxonomy (GTDB): domain Bacteria; phylum Chloroflexota; class Anaerolineae; order Anaerolineales; family Anaerolineaceae; genus Mesolinea. The sequence continues at coordinate 2,158 of DATIUL010000372.1, forward strand.
TCCTGGGCTTCGTCCAGCTCCAAAAGTGTGGATGCTGTTGCCCCGACTACATTGCTTTCCGGCGCGGCCGATAAAAAAGTGAGATGCGCACGGCCCAGCTTGTAATGGTTGCCGGCGTTCTTTTGCCAGCGACCCTGGGTCATGCGGTTGGCTTCCAGCGCGGTCTCGAGGCGCTGCATGGCGTTGATTGATTGCGGCAGGAAGGTAGGAGAGAATTTGACCATTTCTGCCCCTTGCCTCGAAAACATGGCCAGAAAATAGACTTCCAGTTCGGCTTGCAGCAGATTTTTACCAGTCTGACGGGGGAACATGACCACGATGCTATGCCCTAAATTTCCGAGCACAGATCGTGTAACTGCCCTGGCGACAGCCCGTTGGTAAGCGCGCAGACGGATACCCCCGAAGATTTCGGTGAAGTAATCCACTTCCCGCAGACTGCGCAAAAAGCCAGGACGGCTCTGCGGGGCACAAAAGCTTGCCAGCCCTGGCAGCCCGTGCAACTCGTTAAGGACCTTTGGTTCGACCATCGTGTTGGACATTGAATAAGGCAGGTGGTTAATTGCTTCCATCAGAGTTCTCCATTTCAGGTATCGGTGGAAACGTAACGATATCGACCGCGCGTAAGAGCTGCGATGCCAGTTCATCCGTATCCCCACCCTTCAGACCAACATTGATTTTGATAAGATTGCCAATACGAACACAGCTGCGCCCATAGAGTTCCAGGGCATTGCCAGCCGCCTTCATTTCCTCCTCACTCGAACCTTGCTGGGCTAACTGCTTGAAAGCGATACTGGCTTGCCTGAGACCCTGGATTTCGCCATCCAGGCAATGCATGGCGGTTTCTGCCAGTTGCAAGCGTTGAGCGCTGGTGTAGCGCGCGGCCAGGCTGAGTGGGTCAATTTCCATGTTACGCGCCATCAGGCTGCGTAGAATTTGGCGATAGTTCAGCTCTTCACCTTCCCCGGTTGAGACTGCTTTCTGGTAGCGGCCTGCCCTTGCGGGGCAGGCCTGGCCAGGGAGCATCTTGGTCTCCCGGAGGGACTGCGTGCGAGCTATCAAAGTGGGGTTTAGTTGTTGCACTGACGCTGTCTCCTCATAAATAGAATGTTTGTTCTATTTATAGGCATTACTATATCAGGCTTTTTACAAAAGGGAAGATGTCAAAATCGGAATCTTTTAAGGTTCAAGATTCCGATTTAGGAAGATTGTTAATAATTGGTGGTTATTTTTTGGGGATTCTTGCTCCCGGTTTAGTCAAACTTGGAATTGGCTGACAATCATTTTCAATAAAGAAAAAGACTAGCTAATAGGAGGCAGGCTTGTGCCATACTTTTTTAACCAGGCACGGGGAGTTCGATAGCCGGGCAAAACTTCCTCAACCAAGCCCCAAAAAGCAGCCCCATGATTATGGTGCTGGGTGTGGCAGAGCTCGTGTACCACCACGTATTCCAGGCATGCCAGCGGAACCATTACCAAACGCAGTGAAAAATTGAGCGAATTCCGGGCAGAACAACTGCCCCATCGCGTTCTGGCATTATTGATGCGCAGAGGTCCCGGCGTAAAGTTCTTGATTGTCGCGTAATGGCTCAGATAAGCCTGGCAGAGCCGCCTGGTCTCCTTGCGGAAAAAGTTCTCAAGCAGCCGCGCGCCTTGCGCCTGGTGAGAACTGGCCAGGCAAAAGCCAAGCCCTTCGGTAAAAACCAATCCGGATTTTTGCTTTTCCACTATATGCAAGGGATACCTTGCACCCATATAGAGGATCTCCTCGCCTTCCACAAAACGATATGGTTTTGGGGCTTGTGGCAACTTGGCCATGCGTTGCCTGGCCCGCGAGATCCATTCAGCCTGTGCCTCTACAAATGCCCGCAAAGTGCCTTCTTTTGACCGCAGGGGGGCTCGCAGCACAGTTTTGCCCCCCGGTTGTATCGTCAGGGTAATGTGCTTGCGCTTGCTTAGGATAACTTCGTCGATGCCTTCAATCACCCCATGATTATACCGGTCTCAGTCAGATTGCTAAGCGCTATTTGCGTTAGAATTTATGGAATGCGTCATCGCTCTCTTTTTAGCCTGGTAGTTATTCTCACCCTCATCTTTGGGTTGCTTGAAGCCTGTACACCTGCGGGTGACTCCCTCCCCCTCACGGATTATCAAAACCCCGCAGGTCTTTACACGTTAAAAATCCCCAAAACCTGGTCCTCGGATTACGACGAAGAGACATCAGTTCTAACACTGACCCCACCTGACGCAAAGGGAACCGAAGGGGAATTGCGCGTCTCCATCCTGGTAGTCCCAGTCACAGACCCAGATTCAACCGTTCGCCTCGAGCAAATCAAAGCTTACTTCCAACCTTTCCTTGAATCGCTCATTGAGTCAGATCAAGAAGTTATTAATCGCGGAGAGACCACAGTGAACCGCATGAACGCCGTCCTCTTGGATTTTGGTAAACCCTGGCAGAGCAGCTACCTTACAGGACGTGAAGTTCTAGTTAATAGCAGCACACATGCTATTGCGTTTGTTGGCACGGGCGAAGACCAGGCCTGGCAGGGCTTTTTGCCCACTTTTCGCAAAATCCTGGAAAGCTTCCAGTTAAGCAATCCTGAACCCACCCCACTACCCGGAGGGTTCAGACCATGAACGTACTCTGGCACATAAGGGCAGTGCGGTATATCATTGCCAATGGCTCTTGGTCATGAAAAAAATTCTCCGCCGGACGTTCATGTTTTTTTGCCTGGTCACCCTGACCTTGCTGAGCGCCTGTTCTGTTTTGCCTCTCCGCCCAGTTTCGACACCTTTACCAAACTTTGTGCCACCATTGGGAGCCACCGGAACACCTTTACCCACGCCGACCCCAGACCCAGCCAGTTTCATATTGCTTGGACCTGAAGTGACCGTTAAGGAAGCGGCTTATGCATTTCAACCCATCGTGGCCTGGAATGCCAACGGCGACAGGCTGCCTTTCACTCAGACCGAGACCATGGCTTCCATGGGTAACAAATTTACAGGCCTTTACATTAACCTGAACAGCGAAAAAGGCGGCAGCAACCACGGCTCAAGCGATTGCCTGGCCATGATCCGCGACCGTATGGCCGCTTCCATGACGGGCTTCCAGGCAGGCGAAGCGCAAACATTGATCACCAATAACATCCCCGGGCTTTCGGTGAATTTTTCAGGGCAGCTTGATGACCAGCCTGTAGTTGGAAAACTGACTACATTTTTCCCGAACGCGCGTTGCTTCAGCTTGATCGCTTTCAACAACGGCGCTGATGCTGAAAATCAATGGCAAGCAAGCGGCCAATATGCCTACGCGAAGCTTTTGGACAGCTTGCGCTTCCTGGACCAGCTTCAGGCAGCCTCCTGCCAGGTATCAGCCGACCCAAGCTA
>DATIUL010000373.1:0-2666 GCA_035466865.1 Anaerolineaceae bacterium
TTACTCCTCATCACACGGATTGTCATCACACAAGGAAAATGGATCATAGATCAGAATTCCTAGCAAATCTCTCTAAGCTCTACTTAAGATTTTAAAAAGTATCCTTATGATATCGAGAGCTTGTTGAGGGTCACCTTAAAATAAAAAAAGGTAGTCGGAAAAGCAATTGGACTACCTCTCGGTTATCATCTAGTCAGATAACGCAACTATTTCTTTTGTATTGCAGTTGTCGAAGTTTTCCAGATGTCGCATCTCATAAATTTCTGATTCTCGACGGCCAAGCGGTCATTCGAGTCCAATTTTTTACGAACGATTTCAACTTTGCGATTCATCTTTACCTTCAGTTATGATTTCAATGTGGTCCACCTGCATTTCATTGCCTGAAAGAATCTCCAGATCAAAGCTCCCACATGCGGGGCAGGGCAGCAAGTCATCCCAAATTTCATATTCCTGACCGCATTTGTTGCATTTGAAAATTGCCGGAGGACGGTTGAAATGCAGTTTTGCACCTTCGCAGAGGGTATCTTTGCTGATATGGTCCCAATAAAACTGAACTGAATCATCGACGATTGAGGAAAGCCGGCCGATGGTCATAAAAATATCACTGACCCGATTTGCCTGATATTTTTCCGCTTCTTCAAGAGCAATTTTGAGGATGTCCTCAGTTACCGCTAATTCATGCATTAGGCAATCACTCTCTCAGGATGCGTGTAGATAAAGTACTGATAACCTCTGAGGTATCCAATCGACGGGATACCGAGTTTAACATCAGTTCGCCAGTGTGTTCGAACACAATTGGCTTGTTCATCTCTTCGAGCATATAAGGGGCACTCTTGTGGTTCCAGATGGTAAAATTCTGAGATGGTTCGAGCATTAAGGCACCTTTACTTAGAAAATTGTGATCATAATTGTAATGCCTCTTCTTGCATGACAATTTGGTAAACCGATTTTCAAACGAGAAGGTGTGCTGAAAAAGAGGATCGTAATTGACTACGGAAAATGAACAGTTGAAAAGTAAATTCAGAAAAAATCTGAGCATTGCCATACAAGCGGGTGGAAAATCGAGCCGGATGGGTCAGGATAAGGCTGTGCTTGAATTGTGCGGTCTTTCAATGATTCAACGTGTGGTTACACAAGTATCCGACCTTGCTGATGAGGTTTTTGTGGTGAGCAATGAACCCCAAGACCTCCAAAATTTGGGGTTTCCCATTTTTGGTGACCTTCTCCCTGTTCGGGGTGCGCTTAGTGGTTTTTATACGGCTTTTGCCTCGGCAGAGACGGAATTTGTAGCGATGCTCGCGTGCGACATGCCATTTGCCAGCGATGCAATCTTTACCCGGTGTTATCAAATTATGCTTGAAACCGAAGCGGACGTAGTCATGCCAAAATCGGGAGAGTATTTATTCGAGCCTTTGCACGCAGTTTACCGTTGTGAGCCCTGTAAGCAGGCTGTTTTAAAAGCTATCGATCAAGGCCAACACAGGTTAATTTCTTGGCTGGAAAATGTCAGAGTAGTTTTTCTGGGACCAGAGGAGTGCAAACGGCTAGACCCTTCAGGGTTGGCTTTTTTTAACCTCAACACCCGTGATGACTTTAACAAAGCCATCGCTTTGATTAAGCAGGAACAAAATAAAAACCAGCCTGGGTAAGGCTGGTTTATTAATCTATTTTTTTGAATCGGGCTAATTAATAGCTTCCAGTTTTACGGCAGCCACCTTGTATTCCGGAATTTTAGCGATTGGATCCAGAGCTGCTTTAGTCAATTCGTTGATGTTGGCCTCAGGGAAGTGGAAGTTGCCATAGACCAGACCTTCAGGAACACGATCAGTGATCCACGCTTTAGTGGTAATTGAACCTCTCCTCGAAGTCAATCTAATATCATTCTTCTCATCTGTCAGCCCAAGGCGAGCAGCATCGATCGGGGAAATTTCAACTAAGGCTTGCCCGTAAACTTCCATAAGTTCCTCAACACGACGGGTCATTTCACCACTGTGCCAGTGATAGAGAACGCGGCCTGTTGTCAACATCATCGGGTATTCAGCATCGGGCATTTCAGAAGGATCGAGGTGAACGGCGGGAATGAAACTGCCCTTGCCACGGGTAAACTTGCCTATGTGAAGCAATGGTGTTCCTGGGTGCTCGTTCGTTGGGCAAGGCCAACACAGAGTCTCACCATTATTTAGGCGGTCATGGGAAATGCCGCCGTAAGAGGGGGTGAGAGCGGCAACTTCTGCCATAATGTCAGCAGAATTTGTGTAATCCCACTTTGAGTGGGGTGCATCGTTAATTTTGCGGTCAATTCTGATCATCACACGTTTTGCCAGATCGGCTGTGATATCCCAATCTTGACGTGAATTACCACGTGGTGAGATGGCTTCGCGCACCATCTGTACCCGACGCTCAGTACTTGTGAAGGTGCCGGTTTTTTCAGCGAAACTGACACCTGGTAAAAGGATGTCCGCATATTCTGAAGTTTCGGACGGGAAGATTTCCTGTAAGACAAGGAAGTCCAATGCTTCGAGGCACTTTCGTATATGGTTGGTGTCAGGATCAGTCATGATCGGATTTTCGCCGAGGATGTACATAGCTTTGGTAGTGCCCTCGAGTGCGCCAGGGATGATTTCGGTCACAGTCTTGCCAATCTTGTTGGAAAGCGGGGCTCCCCA
>DATIUL010000374.1:0-3799 GCA_035466865.1 Anaerolineaceae bacterium
TCACCTCGTTGGTTAAGATATATCCATTATATCATTGAGGTAATTTCCTCATTAACAACAACGCTGGAGGTGAATTTTAGAGAATCGGGATTAGGCTTCCCACTTGCCAATTTCTTTCCAACAATGGTCCAGGTGTTCTGCTAAAGTGTCTTTCAATTTACCGCGGATACTGTTTCTGACGGACCACATCAAGGGTAAACCACCCATTTCATTAAGGCGTTTTCCGATTTCCCGGGCTTCGCGATGGTGGCATTGCATGTCAAAATCCCCCCCCGGTACCAAACTGAGAAAATCGTCCTTGCGGCCAATCGTAACCAGTTTTTCAATCATCGTCCGCACTTCAGCTTTGCGGTGCGCATCCAGAGCATTAATGACAGGATCCCCAAAAAGCATTGTTAATAGGTTCATACGATGGTCTCCTGCTTAATTTTACTATGCAAGTCGTCTAATTGTGGTAAAGGAAAGTTCTGTTAGCATTCCAGATCCGGAAATTTAATGAATCATTAATGTCAATATTGGATTTTGTTCAGTAATATTCAAGAATTATGCTATAATGTGCGCGTGCGTTTCGGAATGGAAAACCTTTCCAAAACGCGTTTTCTGTTAATCGATTCCTGACTGAACCAACAAAGTCAAGAAATAAAAGGGAAATAACATGCCAAGTGCTTATCTCACCCGAGAGGGATTCGAAAAACTCCAGCAAGAATTGGAATATTTGCGCAGTGAAAAACGCAAGGAAGTCGCCATGCGTCTTCAGGATGCCATGGAAGATGGGGAACTGATTGAAAACGCGGAATACGAAGATGCCAAGAATGAACAGGCCTTCACTGAAGGGCGTATCAAGGATCTTGAGCTTTTGCTTGCCAGCCCGCGCATTATCGATCAGGATGACGAAAACGAACACGGCGCCATCGAAGTTGGATCCAAAGTCACCATTCGGGAAGACAAACGGGAACCAGAAACTTACATGATTGTTGGCCCTGCTGAAGCGGATCCCAAACAAAACCGCATCTCCAACGAGTCACCCCTTGGGCGTGCTTTGATGAAGCACCACCTTGGCGACAAAGTGAAAGTGGAAGCGCCTGGTGGCACTTTTATTATCGATGTCTTGAAAGTAGAGTAGGACAATAGATAACCAGACCCCACCTCTTCAGGTGGGGTTTTTTTAAAAGAGGAAACATGTTACTGGATACCTTTTCTGAACTTGAACGAAATCGTTACGAAAAAATGTTGGAAATGCGGGCGCAAGGCGTTGAACCTTACCCTACTCGCAGCCACAAAGACACCGAAGCCGCCACAGCCATCGCGCGCTTCGAAGAAGCCGAAAAAGCGGCGGATACTACACCCATCCAGGTTACCCTTGGGGGCAGAATCCGTGCCATACGGAATATGGGCAAGCTCAGTTTCGCCCATATTGAAGACAAGTCTGGCAAGGTGCAGCTCTTCTTTCGAGTGGACGAACTTGGCCAGGAAAAATTGGACTTTTTCGCCAACCATTTCGACCTTGGCGATTTTATCGAAGCTTCTGGTACGATGTTCCGCACCAAACGCGGTGAAGTTACCCTGCAAGTGAGTGACTTCTGGATGGTAGCCAAAGCCCTTTTACCGCTGCCCGCCGACAAAGACGAGACAGTAGACGGTAAAGTGGTGCGCCACTCGCAGCTTTCGGACCCCGAAACCCGTTATCGCAGCCGCTATGTAGATTTGGCTGTAAATCCCGAAGTTCGGAATATTTTCAGGACCCGGGCAGCAGTAGTCAAATCGATTCGCAATTTTTTGGATAATAAAGGTTTTCTGGAAGTTGAAACTCCCATCTTGCAGCCCATTTATGGCGGAGCTGCGGCTAAACCCTTTCTCACCTATCACAACCAACTAAAACAGCAGCTTTATCTGCGCATCAGTTTTGAACTCTACCTCAAACGCCTCATCGTGGGCGGGTTTGACCGCGTCTACGAAATCGGCCGCGACTTCCGCAATGAGGGCGTCTCCTTCAAACACAACCCCGAGTTCACCCAAATGGAACTCTACATGGCCTATGGCGACTATCACGCCATGATGGAGCTGACCGAGCAAATGGTCAGCCAGGTTGCCCAGGAAGTGCTTGGCACCCAGATTATCCAGTTTGACGGACAGGAAATCAACCTCACCCCACCTTGGAAGCGCATCCAAATTCGCCAGGGTCTGATTGAGACGGCTGGCATTGATATCGCAGCTTACCCCACCGCGGACGCCCTTGGTGAAGTGTTAAAAGAAAAGAAAATCAACTTTAAACCAGGCACCCCCCGCGGCAAGATGATTGGTCTCTTGATGGAAGAATACCTCGAGCCTGCCTGTATCCAACCCACTTTCCTCTACGATTACCCCAGGGATATTTCTCCGTTGGCCAAGAACAAACCGGATGACCCCGACACTGTGGAACGCTTTGAGGCCTTCATCTGCGGCGTCGAACTTGGTAATGCCTTTACTGAACTAAATGATCCCCTCGAGCAGGAAAAACGCTTCAGCGAAATGGGCAGGGAATACGGCGAAGGTGAAGAAGAGCGCCACCCCATGGACGAAGACTACTTGCGTGCTATGGCCTACGGAATGCCACCAATGGGTGGCTTCGGTATGGGTGTCGATCGCCTGATTATGTTCCTGACCAATAATCACAATATCCGTGAGGTTATCCTTTTTCCTCATCTTCGCGAAACATTGGACGAGAACAAGGAAGAATTAACTAAACAAGTGTAGAATGCATTTGGAGCGATCAAATAAGTATTGTCCAAAGCCGCTCCCCTGAGCGGCTTTTTCATATTTTGGAAAGAAACTTGCATCGTAACATTTATGGCCGAAGTAGAGCTTGTTGAAAAAGCACTTAAAGGAGATCTTCAGGCCTTCAACGACCTGGTATTAACTTATCAGGAGATGGCCTTTAACCTTGCTTACCGCATGTTGGGAAGCACGGCTGCAGCCGCGGATGCTACACAAGAAGCGGTCATCTCCATGTATCGCAAATTGGAAAGTTACCGAGGGGGGTCATTCAAAAGCTGGTTCCTGCGAATAGTGAGTAATGAATGTTTGGATGAGCTGCGCCGCCAGAAACGTCGGCCCACCATCTCGCTTGACCAGGAAAATGAAGATGGGGAAATCAACGAATCCGCAAGTTGGATGAAAGATGACAGTTTGCCCTATGAAGACCAAATCAGCAATGCTGAGCTAGAAAAAGCGCTTACCCACTGCCTGGACGGTCTTGAGGAGAAGTTTAAATCTGTTATCGTGATGGTGGACGTCTCAGGGGAAGATTACGAGACTGTGGCTGGCATTATTCGCGTGCCAATCGGTACCGTCAAGAGCAGATTGGCCCGTGGCAGGCAAAAAATGCAAGATTGTCTGCAGGGCTTTGGGGAACTTTTACCTGAAAAATTCCGTCCTAACAGTAATGAATTCGATGATTAAGCAAGTTAAACTCTCCCAGGAAGATTTGGTGCTCTTAAGTGCGTATATTGACGGCGCTTTAAAGGAAAAAGAGAGACTCCATTTCGAATTTAGGCTGCAAGAATCCGTGGAGCTCAAACAAGCTTTGGAAGCCCATCGGCTGCTTCAATGGAACTTGAGACATCTTCCCAAACCCAAACTACCCCATAATTTCACACTGACCCGTGCTGAAGCACAGGCCATTAAGAGGCAAAAAGCCTGGATTCCAGTCTTTAGCACAGCCTCCCTGGCTTCGTTTCTTCTTTTAGCGGCGATGTTTGTTTTGCCGCTCTTTAGACCAGCGGCCAGTCCTGCGCCTCAGATTCTGGCTATGGACCCTTCT
>DATIUL010000375.1:0-5792 GCA_035466865.1 Anaerolineaceae bacterium
ATTACTAGGAAGGTAAACAATGGCACGTTACGCAACAATATTAAGCTCCGGGCGCTATATTCCGGAAAATGAAATTACAAATGCAACTTTCGCCGGCTGGATGAGCGAAGTGAACCCCAAACTTGCTGAAGTAGTGGGCAAGTTCGAGGCCTCCAGCGGCATCACCACCCGTTTCTATGCCCCGGACAATTGGGCCACATCCGACCTGGCTACTGAAGCCGGTAAATTGGCCATTGCCGAGGCGGGAATCAAACCCGAAGATATTGACATGGTCATTTTGGGCACAGATAGCCCCGATTACACCACCCCTGCCACTTCGGTGGTCGTGCAGTTCAAACTGGGCTGCATCAACGCCGGCACTTACGACGTTGGTTGCGCTTGCGCGTCCTTCCCGACCGCGCTGGCACAGGCTGCCGGGCTTATTGCTGTCAACCCGCACATGAAGTACATCCTGGTCATTGGCGCTTACATGATGCACAAATTGGCCGATGTCAAACACGACGTGACCGCTTTCTTCTATGGCGATGGCGCGGGCGCGGCGGTTTTGGGCGTTTCTGATAAACCCGGTTACGTTTCCACTTCCATCAAAGCCGATGGCTCTTATCACAAAAACTGGGGCATCTATTCCGGTGGCACCTATGAACCTGCAACAGTTGAAAGCGTCGAAGCTGGCCGCACGAAGGTCAAGCTGGTCACACCCTTCCCGCCCACAGTCAACCACCTGGGCTGGCCGGCGCGCGTACGCGAGTGTGCTGCCAATGGCGGTTTTGACCTGCAGGAGATTGACCACATCATCTTCACCCAGGTGAACAAGAACAGCATCAAGACTGTGATGGAAGACCTGGGCTTACCCGTTGAAAAAGCACATTTCATCGCGGACAAATGGGGTTACATGGGCTCGGCTTGTCTGCCAATTGCCTTTGATGACGCCTGGAAGTCCGGCATTATCAAATCAGGTATGCGCGTGGTGTTCTGCGGCTCCGGGGTTGGTTACAACCAGGCCGCGACCTGCTTCATCATGCCCTAAGCGAAAGAGGTATTGCATGCATGGGAATGACGAATATAAAAGCAAACTAATCTCGCTTCAGGAAGCGGTGGCGAAGGTTCAATCAGGCCAGACAATTGGCATAGGCATCGCTGCTTCCGAACCCGTGGGTTTGCTTGAAGAACTCGCCCTCCAGGCGGACCGTTTGTTCGACATCACCACCTGGACCTGCCTGCCCATGCGCCCCTACGAAATATTCCTGAACCCAGCCATGGAAGGCCATTTCTTCAATGAGAACTGGTTCTATGGCGCGCCAGACCGCAAGGTACACGCTGAAGGCAGAGTTTCATACACTCCCAACAACCTGCACCAGGCATCAACCAATAAACTCAAAGGGCATGGCGGCAAGTTGGACTTTATGTTTGGCACGGCCACGCCGCCCAACGCGGAGGGTTACCTCTCGCTTTCTTTGGGTGTGGTGGCTGAGCGTGAATTGATGGAAGCCGCTGGCACGGTAATCCTTGAAATCAACGAAAATCTGCCTTGGACCGAAGGCGATACCGTCGTGCACGTCTCGGAAATCGATTATTTCGTTGAACATAACAGTGATCTCATCGAAGTTCCCGTTGAAGACCCAACTGAACTTGAAGAGCAAATCGGTGGGCACATCGCGGAAATGATCGAAGATGGCTCCACCTTGCAGCTGGGCATCGGGGGCATCCCCAGCGCGATTGCCGGCTTTTTGGGCAACCGCAAAGACCTGGGCATCCACAGCGAACTGCTGGTGCCTGGTGTGTATACGCTCATTCAAATGGGCGTCGTCACCAACAAGCGCAAAACCCTGCACCCCGGCAAGTCCATTGCCACTTTTGCTCTTGGTACCAAGGAAATGTACCAGTACATGGATCACAACCCGGCCGTGGCCATTATGCGCGGAAGCTATGTGAACAACCCTTACGTAATTGCCCAGAACTACAAGATGATCAGCGTCAACACAGCCATCCAGGTGGATATCCTCGGGCAGGTTTGCTCGCAGTCGCTTGGCGCGCGCCATTTCAGCGGGACGGGCGGCCAGCTCGATACCCACCGCGGAGCGCAAATGTCGGAAGGCGGGCGCGGCATTATTGCCTTGCGCTCCACAGCCAAGAACGGCACCATCTCGACCATCGTGCCTACCCTGGCCCCTGGCTCCGGTGTGACCGTGCCCAGCCAGGATGTGGACACCATCGTCACCGAGTACGGCGTGGCAAGTCTTAAAGGCCTATCAGTCAAGAATCGCATGGAAGCCCTCATCAAAATCGCCCACCCCGATTTCAGAGAGTCCATCCGTGAAGAAGCTCACCGACTGGGAATCGTCCCAGACAAACGTTATTTGTAAGTTATTAGGAGATGCATGACAAAACCAATCCTGGGCAAATGGACCCAAACAGCCAGCCAGCCTTACCCTGGGCTCTTCTTCAATTTCAAGGAGGATGGCACTTTTGAAGCGGTTTATGAGGCCATGGCCATCACTTCTTCCGGCACATGGTCAACTGAAGGCGATGAAATTGACATAGACCAAACCTCTCATACTTTTGGTTTGGTTGGGAAGTTCATCGGTCGCTTCGAAATTGATGGTGATTTGCTCAAAATGAATCTCGTCACTGCTGGTGAAAAGGAACGTCCGGAAAACCTCACTGGCGCGGTAATTTACCAAAAGCTTGAAGAATAAGAGGAATAATTTATGTCTAAAAAGTTAGCACGCGGTGTTGCAGTGGTTGGCGTGGGAATGAGCAAATTTGGCGCTTTCCCCGAAAAAACCTCACGCGATTTGTTTGTGGAAGCCTATCAGGAGCTAAAAACTTCTGTGCAAAAAGGTTTCAACCCCAATGACATTGAAGCCTTCTATATGGGCAATTTCAGTGCTGATCAATTTGAGCGCCAGGGGCACCTGGCCCCGATTGTGGCCTCCTGGATTGGCCTCTCACCAGTGGCCAGCGTGCGCATTGAAGATGCCTGTGCCAGTGGCGGTGTAGCCCTTCGGCAGGCAGTTTTGGGAATCGCTTCCGGTCAATATGATGTTGTGTTGGTGGGCGGCCTCGAAAAAATGACCGACTTGCCCGGCGCGCAAGTGACAGACGCCCTGGCCTCAGCCGCAGACACCATGTTCGAAATCCCGGCCGGTTTCACCTTTCCTGGTTTTTACGCGGCCATGGCCACGGCTTACGTGAACGAACACGATGCTGATTTGGACGCGCTACTCAAAGTTGGCATCAAGAACCACGTCAACGGCGCCTTGAACGAAAAAGCTCAGTTTGGCCAGACCATCCCCGATGTTATGGCCGGTAAAGTGGCCAAAGCCATTCAAAAAGGCCTGCCCGTGCCCGAATGGAAAGACGAAATGGACTTCCTTCGCGACCCGAAGGCCAACCCGATGATTGCCTGGCCGCTGCGCCTGTTTGATTGCTCCCCCATTTCTGATGGCGGTGCAGCCGTGTTGCTTGTGGCCGAAGACCTGGTGTCCAAATATACTGACCAACCAATTTTCGTGATCGGTGAAGGGCAGGCGAGCGATGGCTCGCTGTCCGAACGCGCATCACTCAGCCATGTTCCTTCCGCGGTCGCCGCAGGAGAACAAGCTTACGCCATGGCTGGGAAGACCCCGGCAGATATTGACTTTGCTGAAGTTCACGATTGCTTTACGATTGCCGAAATTATGGCATCGGAAGACCTAGGCTTTTTTAAGCCCGGTGAAGGCTGGAAAGCTGCCATGGACGGCAAAACAGCCCGTGATGGCGAGAAACCGATTAACACCAGTGGCGGCCTGAAGGCCAAAGGCCACCCGGTTGGCGCTTCTGGCGTTGCCCAGGTGGTGGAAGTCTGGAAGCAGCTGCATGGTACAGCTGGCGCACGCCAGCTGCCTGGTACGCCCAAGATTGGCCTGACCCACAATGTAGGTGGGACTGGGCAAACTTGTGTAGTCCATATTTTTGAGCGGAGGTTCTGATGTCAGATACCAAATTTGAAACTAAAACTTTTTACGATGCCCTGAATCAGAACGAACTGATTGGTTCAAAATGCGCGAACTGCGGGCACGTTGCCATTCCCCAGCGCTATATCTGCCCGGTCTGCCATTCTGAAAAGATGCAACGTCTGGTATTTTCTGGAAAAGCAAGCCTGGCCGCTTACACAGTTATTTATATTCCCCCAACCGAGATGGTTAATGCCGGCTATGATGCCAAACATCCGTACTGCACAGGCATAGTGACTCTTGAAGAAGGGCCCCGCATGAGCGCACAAATTGTTGAACTTGACCTGAGCAAGCCGCAAGACATCAAGATTGGTATGCCACTCAAGATGACTATCATCGACCGCGGCCCTGAAGGCTCAAGTAAAAAGGTGTTGGCTTTCGAGCCAGCATAAACGAGAAAGCAAGCATGCCAAAAATCGAAGCTAACGGCATCAACATCTATTACGAACTGCACGGACCGGAAAACGGTGAAGTGATCGTGCTTTCAAATGGAATCATGATGTCTACGGCTGGGTGGTTATATCAAACCCGCGCGCTCAAGCAGCACATGCGTGTGTTACTCTATGATTGCCGCGGTATGTGGCAATCCGACCATCCTGAAGGCCCATACAGCATGGAACAACATGCCGATGACCTGGCAGCCCTGCTGCAAGCCCTCAACATCCCCTCGGCGCACATCGCGGGCATTTCTTATGGCTCCGAGGTGAGCATGGCCTTCGCCATCAAATACCCCGGAATGACCAAGTCGCTGGTGGTGATTGACGGCGTTTCAGAGATTGACCCCATCCTGCGAGCGCACTCGATGCCCTGGCTGCTGGCTGCTGAGCGCAAAGACCCTGAGATGCTCTTGCGCACCTCGGTGGCGCTCAATTACTCGAATGCTTACATCGGCGCCAACCAGGCTGCCATTGACGCATCCGTGCCGCGTTTCGCCCTCTTGGATTTCAAGCCTTTCGAAAACCTGATGCAGGCTTTCTACAAACTGGACCTTACGAAACAATTAAGTACCATCCATGCCCCAACATTGATTGTTGTTGGTGAAGAGGATGTGATTAAGGGTCGCAAGTACAGCAAGATTATTGCCGACCAAATAAAACACGCAGAATATGTGATTGTTCCGGAATCCGGGCATGCTTTATGCCTGGATAAACCCGAAACACTCAACACCCTGCTGATTGGATGGGTGCTAAAAAATGGCACCCCAAAACTTTAGGTATCAACAAAGCAAGCAAAGGTCTTACTTTGATGTACAAAACAAACGACGACAAACCATATTTAACAGGAGAAAAAAGAATGAAAAAGTCGATCATTACTGTTGTTGCCATGATGCTTGTAGCAGCCATGGTGCTGGGCGCTTGCGTCCAGAAGGTTGAGCCCACCCCGGCTCCAGCCGCCCCCACCGCAGCACCTGTTGTTGCCCCCACTGAGGTCCCAGCCGCTGCTCCAACAGCAGCACCCGTTGTAGCCCCAACCGAGGCTCCCGTTGTGGAAGCTAAAGTGCTCAAGATCGGCCAAATTGGCATGATGTCCGGCGCTATGGCCCTCTACGGCCTCCAGCAGCAGCGCGGGTTCGCGCTCGGCCTTGAATACGCCTCCGGCGGTGAAAAAGACGCCGAAGGGCGCTGGATTATTGCTGGCCGCCCCGTTGAAGTCATCGTCAAAGACGACGAAGGCAACCCTGAGAAGGCTGTTTCCCTCGCTCAGGAACTGATCGAGAAAGACGGCGTTGAGATCCTGCAGGGACCTGTTTCTTCAGCTTCCGCTATTGCCCTCACCAATGTTGCCCTCGAAAACAAG
>DATIUL010000376.1:0-2593 GCA_035466865.1 Anaerolineaceae bacterium
TGGCCAATTCTGATTCCAGGGTTTTTATCTGGGTTGCCACTTCGGGCAGGACGTTGCCATTGCTGAGTTGGGTTTGTAAAGCCACTAATTCTGAGGCTTTGCTGGCTTGCCAATCAGTTTGGTTCTTTTGCAGGGCTTCAATGCGCCGCAAGAGCCCTTCAGATTGTACTTTGCAGCTGTTCAACCGGGTTTCAAGCTTACCAAGTTCCTGGAGATCAACTTGTGTCTGTTTCAAGGCAGTCAAGGCTTGATTGCGCTCGGATTGTTTGCTGCCATAAAGTTCCCGTGAGGCAGTGAGCTCAGACTCAATCTCCTTGACAAGGCTTTCGCGGTCGTGCCCGGATAAGGCTTGACCGCAGAGAGGGCAAACTGCGCCTTCAATTTGGTCCAGCTTGCCAATACGGTCTTTCAGGTCGTTACCTTTGCTTTCAATCTGGGCGAGTTCAGCCAGCAGCCTGCCCGCCTCTTGCTGATGGGCAGCCAGTTCGGCCTCAAGTGCTGGCCGACGAATGACTTGTTTCTCCAGGGATTCCCGTTCAGCTTCAATAGCGGCGTTCTGGGCTTCCAGAGTTTCAATTTGGGCCCGCTCACCTTCCAGGCGGGCAGCTTCAATCTCAAGCGTTTGCAGCTTGTTGGTGAGGACTGCTTTTTCCCTCTCGATCTGAGCCACCAGGTCACGGCGCTGGTCTGAAATCGGCTGGACCTGGGCCTGCAAAGCGTCAAGGCCTTCAACCATTTGGCGCTGGGTCTGGTAGTTTTCGTAATTAGCCTTCACCTGCGGAGCACGGGCGAGCTCTGTTTGGCAGGCCTCAAGCTGTTCGTTGCGTTTGGCAATCTGGTCAATCGTTTCCGCCTGGTCGGATTGCGCCTTTGCCAATTGCTGTTCAAGCCTGGCCAATGTATCACGCTGGCCTTTCAGGCGGGTTTCTTCAGACTGCTGTTTTTGTCGCAGCAGCTGCAGTTCAACCGTGCGGGAATGGGCTTCCGCTTTTTCTTTTTCGAGTTCGGCTAAGGCTTGCTTACGGTTTGGTTCATCGTCAATTTCAGCCTGGCACTCATCCATTTTGCTCTGATTCAGTTCCAACTCACTTTGCTGTTGTGAGCGTTTGTCCCGCGCGAAATCGCGATAGCGTTCCCACTCGTCCAAGCCCAGGATGCTGGCCAGGATTTGTTTGCGTTCGGAAGGCTTCTTCATGGCAAAAGAATCAGCTTTGCCCTGCAGGAAGAAGGATGCGTTGATGAAAGTTTCGTAGTCCAGGCGCAGCGTCTTTTCAATTTTGGTGTTGGTTTCTGAAGCCGTACGTTCACTTAAAGTTTTCCAATAGTCTGTTTCGGGGTTGTAGACAAAAAAATCAACCTGGCTGCCTTTTCCTCGTGTAATGGAACGTGCCACGCGGTAAATGGAAGTTTCATACTGAAAGTCCAGAACAACTGCAGCTTTGGAACAGGCGCTATTAATAATTGCTTCATCATTCTTGCGGGCTTTGCCATAGAGGGCAAAGGTGATGGCATCCAGGAGGGAACTTTTGCCCGCGCCGTTCGACCCGGAGACACAGGCCACATCAAATTCCGTGAAATCGACCACCTGTTTGTTGCGGTAGGAGGTAAAACCCTCCAAGCTCAGTTTAATCGGAATCATCAGACTCACCTGCCATGGAGCGGCCAAGTTTGCGCTTAGCTTCGGTTGAACTGCCACCCTGCAGCTCCGCCCAGAATTTGTTGTCATAGCGCCGCGAGCGGATGGGGATGGGCATGGGTACGCCCCAGCCCAACATCAGCACTTCCTCCTTGGGTTGCAGCTTTGCTAACATGCCACGCAAAGCCTGGCGGCCGGCCAGGCCGGAAAGGACGGCATCAATGTCGTTTTCATCTCCCAGGGAACCTGAAATACGCGTACCCAACTGCGACATGACCTCATCGTAAATTTGGGAGGGGCGCTGGTCAATAATTAAAAGGGTGACATAATATTTACGCATTTCGCGCGCAATGGTGCTGAAAATGGTTTGGCTGGCCATTTCGCGGTTGAGCAATTTGTGGGCTTCTTCCACGGCCACCACCAGCGGGCGGGGTTCGTTCTGCTTTTTGCTGCTGTCTCGATGGAACTCATTTGTCCAATCTTCCCAGGTATCCCTGATTTTACGGGTGATCAGGTTGGTTACCAGCAAATAATCCAGTTCAGAATCGTACTTGCCAAACGAAAGGATGACATGCCTGCCCGCTTTGAGGGTTTCAATCATTTTTTTAAGCGAGTTTTCAGCAGGCGAATCCTTTAGGTATTTGCGGTCTGAAAGAGATTGCAGCTTCCTATGTAAGCCTTCTGCAGCCATTGCATTGGCTTCAGCATGGTCAGCCCAATATGCCACGCTGCCTGGGGCTGGTACCTTCTTGCCTTGATCATTGATTTCGGTAAGCCCAACCTTGAGAGCCATAAATTCTTTGAACCAATCTGATCCAAAATTACTGTACAAAGCGCTGAGTGTTTGGGAGCTGGTATCACGCAGGTTTAACGTCTGCGAGAGCAGCAGCACGTCCTCCGGGGAGATTTCAGAGTAGGGAATCTCCAGGTTAAAGTCAGCTTGCAGTTGCCCAAAAC
>DATIUL010000377.1:0-4034 GCA_035466865.1 Anaerolineaceae bacterium
CTGAATTTAAAAGAGACGGCTTAATCCACGCCTCAGAATGGTACCAGCTGCAACGCACAGCCAACCGTTACTACCCTGGCCGGGAAGATCTCATCGTTCTGGAAATTGAGACCAAGGGCACCAACCTGCCATTGGTTTACGAAAATCTTGAAGGCGGCCAGGAGCCCTTCCCCCATATCTATGGTCCGCTGCCTGTGACGGCTGTTGTGGACACCTTTACTTTCCTCAAAGATGCTCAAGGCCAATGGCAAATCCCCCCGAACAAGGACCATCGTTTCCCGCCCGGCCCTACGCTCATCCCATTCGGAACTCCGGGTAAGCTTTATCGTTCCAGCATGCCATATAGCAGTATGTTCGATCAGGAAGCTAAAATTTTTGCCGAATACGCCAAACTTGGCGTTGAAGTTGTGGTGGTTCTAAATGAAGGCAATGAAATCCAACGTTATGCCGGAAGAGATTTGCTAAAGCTTTATAAAGACGCCGGTATGTTCACCATCCATGCCCCTATTGCCGATTTCACCGCGCCTCGGCCCGGTGTCTGGAATAAAGAATTCAACAAGGTGAAGGCATTACTGCAATCCGGAAAAACCGTAGCGGTTCATTGTCATGCCGGCATTGGCCGCACAGGGATTTTCCTGGCCTGCCTGGCGCAGGACCTTTTGCATTTGGGGGGTGAAGAATCCATATCTTGGGTTCGTAAATACATACCCCCGGCTGTCGAAAGTGAATATCAACGTCAATTTGTGCTGAATTACCAGGAGCATAAGCAGCCCAACTAAGAACGGCTTGCTGATTAATTTCTTTTTCCTGCACCAGTCGTCAACAATGTTTGAATGTGGCAACGCTGGAAAACCTTTTTAGTACGTAAGAATAGTCAATTTCAATGTTATGATTTTAAAGACAACAACCCCAAAGAAGTAGAGTGGAAGATGACAAAAACCCTTTTGTTGATGCGTCATGGTAAGTCAAGTTGGAAAGAAAAAGGCCTTGCTGACGAAAAACGACCCCTTAAGAAGCGCGGCGTCGAAGCAGCTGTCATGATTGGCAAGACTCTCAAAGTCAACGAGATTGTGCCCGATTTAATACTTTCCTCTCCCGCAAAACGTGCCAAAAACACGGCAGAAATTGTTGCCAAGGAATGTGATTACAAGCATAAAATCGAATTTGTGGACTCTTTCTATATGGCCGAGCCCAACGCTTACATTGCCCGCCTCAAAGAGGTCCCGTCTAAAGTCAAATGCGTTCTGGTGGTTGGGCACAACCCCGGTCTCGAAGCTCTATTACAGATGATTGACGGTCATGTCAACGCCATGCCCACCGGTTCGCTGGCCATTATCAAGCTTGATCTTGCTTCCTGGGATGCCTTTTCCGCCGAATCAGGCGGCAGTGTTACTGCCTTCTGGGATCCTGAGCAAAAAGAAGCCAAGAAAAGCAAAAAGTAATTGAGCATAAATGATAAAAGCACCCATACGGGTGCTTTTTTATGGTTTGATAAGGATTGTCACCGCTTTTACATTGATGTCCGAAAAGCCACACTTACGCTTCCAGATATTGCAGATCGCGCCAAATGATCAGAGCTTTTTCGAGATCTTCCACCCGGTCAAGGTAGATGGAGGTCTGCAAGCAGCTATATTCCGCCATGGTAAACGCGTGCAAAGCCAGGCGTGTCCAACCAGGCCGCACTTCCTCAGGCTGCAGATACCCAAAACGGACCAAGTTGCCACTGACCTCTTGAATAATTTCCTGCTTATTGGATTGAGCCTTGGCAGAAAGATTGGCCAATAACATTTTACGGTCCTTGTCACCGGAGTAGCTATAGACCGTTGTGAGTATGGAGATTCCAGCCGTCCACAGGATTAAATGATCGCCTTCGGTCCGATGCTTATATTCCGAGTCAAGGCGCAATTGCCATTGATGGGTGATGTCCACGGTATAGATGGTCATAGCAGTTCAAGCTTCCCCGTTGCCAAAGCGTGTTTTCCACTCGGCCGTAAAACGCTCAAAAGTCTGCTCCAGAGTCTCAGGCAAGATCCTGGTCTGACCAATTACGGAGACAAAATTGGCATCACCGCCCCAACGCGGCACCACATGCAAGTGCAAGTGTTCCGCAATTCCAGCCCCTGCCGAGGCACCAATGTTCATGCCAATATTGAAACCTTGCGGCTTGTAAAGCGCTTTTAGGACCTCAATCACCCGTGAAGCCAGGAACATCAGTTCCGTTTGTGTTTCAGGAACCAGATCTTCCAGGTTTTGGGCGTGAATATACGGCACAACCATGGCATGCCCGGACGAATACGGGTATTTGTTTAAGATAATGAAGCAGCGCTCACCCCTGTAAAGCACCAGGTTTTCAGGGTTATCTTCTTCGATGCATACGCAATCGCAAAAAACACAGGTCTTATGCTCGGAGACTTTCCCGAGGTAGGTCATACGCCAGGGGGTGTATATTTGTTCCATGCCCCTATTTTATCCGAGAACACCTTTTTTCATTTAGAATTCATTGATAGAGTTTTGTATCTACATAATTAAGTCAACTAATAACAATCGAGGAAGCATGCCCTCTGAAGTTTTCAACAAACTGGCAGATGAAACCAAGAATTCGCTCATTGAGGCGCTCATCGACCATTACGCCGAATTTCCGGCCACTGCGCCGTCACTTGGGTATCTTGCCCAGCGATCAGGTTTACAAGCGACTGATTTAGAGCAGGTTTTCCCCAACAAAGAAGATTTCTTTGTTCCTGTGCAGGAAGCTTTGCACACCGCCAAATTACAAATGGTCAGCAATATGACCCAACCCGCCAGCAGTCTGGATACCTTTGCCTACTTGCGCTGGACAGTCCAGGTGGCCGTTCTTTTTGAGCTGAAGCACCCCAAACTGGCAAAAATTGAACGCGACCACCGCGCTCCTTACCTGCCGCACATGCAGCTGCCAACTGAAGAGGACCCCATCGAAGAATCAAACCAGTATAAGGACCTGATGGTGCAAGGGGTCATGCACGATGATATTGCCGCATGGGTGGATGTGGACATGGCCACTTTTTTGTTGACCACAGTTATTTCCGAGTGCGCCCCTTATCTGGTTGAGCGCATGGGCAATAAGGTCGACTCACTGCGTGATGGTTCAGTGGATATCGTTTACGACCCTTACGTGCAGGATTTATTTGATAGCTTTATGGACCTCTTTGAGGCCGGGATGGCGCGGGACCCCCAAATCCGCAAGGACTACTACTCAAAATAAACCAGAATATTAGTACAGGCAGTGGAAATTGGTCCCTGACCGTACTTGCATTTATCACCTCTATATAGGATAATAGACATAAAGTGTCTATTATCCTATATGAAGAAAGAATTGCTTTCTCCTCTCAATTCATTACCTTACTTCACAATCGAAGCGGTAAAACAGCTTCTCGAAGATGAATCCGTTGCGGCTGGAACCGTTCAAACCTTGCTTTACAGGTGGATGAAGTCTGGACAAATCATCCAAATAAAAAAAGGGGTCTATATGACCCGCCGCTTTTATGAATTACACCGTGCTGATGCAAATTTTGCGCCAGCGGTTAGTGCCATACTCATCCCCCAGTCTTATCTATCGATGGAATACATTTTGCAGCTCAACGGAATTATCACGGAGGTCACTTACCCAATCACCGCGATAACGCAAAAGCAAACCCGTGTGTTTGAAAGCAAGCTTGGTACCTTTACCTATCGCCACATCAAAGAAGATCTCTATAGTGGTTTTGAAACTTTAGAGTACATGGGCATCCCCTTTTACCAGGCCACACTCGCAAAGGCACTCTTCGATTATCTCTATTTTCGGCCCTGGAGAAGCAGCGAGCACGTAGCAAGTTATGATCTGGCAGAAGCTTTGCGCCTTAACTTGGAGGAGTTTTCAGAACATGATAGGGCTGAATTTACTGAATTCGTTGAGATGAGCAAGAGCAATAAGATGGACCGGATCTTAAAAAACCTGAGGAAGAACATATGGCAACCTTAATTCAATCCATGCAAAACCTCCTTTCTCAAAAGGACCCATT
>DATIUL010000378.1:0-6480 GCA_035466865.1 Anaerolineaceae bacterium
TTACCTGCTATTACCATTTGGAAAGGTTCTTACACGTTCGACAAGACAGACATGGCCCCTTGATTTGGCTTTTCTTTTTGTTTTAATCTTTACGACCGTTTTGTTTCAGAATCAACTGCCAGGTCTTTATGCTTTCATTGATTTGTTCCTAATTATCATCATTGCCAGCAACCTGGAGGCTTTTAGGTCTTATAAACCCACAATCACACTTGTTAGTCTGGTTTCTTTTGTCTTCTTCACAGTTATCTTGGTGTTTACCCTTCTTAATTTCACACAATTGACGCGCATAGTTTTGGAACAGATGAACTTTATTGCGGACTTACTGCCAATTCTGCTTGCGTTGGTACTGATCCTAATCAGCTACCTGCTGATAGGATTGGGGTGGGGCTTTGATAAGACAAAACCAGCCCTACAAGCAGCAATAATGCTTATTGCGGTTTTCTTTTCATTAGGCTTTTCCCTATCTCAAACATGGTCTGATGCAACAGCCAGCCAGCTAATCTTTACCAATTCCGAGATTCTTTTCCCGGATGGATCCACCAAAAATGAATTAGCCGTTTTTATCAAGAATAAGGCCATCAGTCCGTCAATTGATAACTACAAAATTGAAAATATTTCTTCCGAAGGCGAAAATTGGGAGTTCAAAGCATTTTACGATTCTAGTAAAACATCTTCCCTACCTGCCTTTATCATTAACAATTCCGTAAGTGAATCGGGAATGATGACTGCATATCGAGGTACAACGATTGTTGCATCCAGGCGTCTGAACTTATCGGATAAGGGGTTTGCTGAGTTGCTACCAATGATTTCATCCAAAACACTTCCGGTCTCGGATATTAATAAAACCCTCTGGGTACAGACAGCTCTTTTTCCGGGAGGGAAATGAAAAGCCACAATCTTAAGAAAGTAGTTGCTATTGATGGTCCTGCAGCCGTCGGCAAAACCACGGTTGGGAAAAAATTGGCAGAGAAGTTAGGGTTCGTCTGTTTCGATACAGGGGTGATGTATCGGGCTGTTACCTATGCAGTCATACATGCCGGTGTGGATTACCGCGATGAATCTGAGGTAAGTTCCCTCGCCTGGAAAGTAAACATTGATATCTTGCCCCCTTCCCAAAACGATGGCCGCATGAATGACGTGCTGATTGAAGGGGAAGATGCTACCTGGCAAATCCGTCTGGCTGAGGTCAATAAACTGGTATCAGAGGTATCTGCATATCCCGAAGTACGACAAGCCATGACTGAACAACAAAGAAGGATCGCGGGTAAAGGAAAAATCGTCATGTTGGGCCGTGATATTGGATCAGTTGTGCTTCCACAAGCTCCGTGTAAGGTGTACCTGGATGCTTCCCAGGAAGTAAGGGCAGAAAGGCGGTTTGCCGAAGAACAAGCCTTGAATTCCGGTGTCACGTACCTTGAGGTTTTGGATTCCATTCGGCATCGGGATGAGTTGGATAGCAAGCGGAAGACGGCTCCGCTGATAATTCCAGCGGACGCACTGGTCATAAATACAGATTGCCTCAGCATTGACGAGGTTGTGGACCAGATTTTCAGCTACTACCAGTCGATTCAGTCCAAGCCCATTAATGTGGTCCAAAACCACATAAAAGGAAAAAGATAATGCCACTTTCGTGGGCACAAGGTCTGGTACTTATAGTCGCCGGATTAACGTGTTTGATTCTGGCCAGGAAATTACGAACCAATTCAGCTAAGTTCACACCAAAAAATTGGTTATTGTTCGCTGTGATAATTGCCCTGACCTACCTCGTGAACCGTTTTGTTTATATCGTAGTTTCATTGCCGGCCATTTCTGGCTCATTTGATTCAAATCCTGTGTTTTTTTCCTTGCTTGGGATTGTGCCAGCAGTGCTTGGACTGGGTTTTCTAGGTATTTTTCCAGCCTTATTCCTCGGCCTGCTTGCTGGGATTACCCAGATACTAATTCATGACCAAAGTTTTCTCATAATCCTCATTCAATGGGCATTCATACTCCTTTTAGCTGAGAAATTTTCCAAACCGGAAGAAAGAGGAAACCGTTCTGGTTTGACAATGCGGTTTGTGCTCAGCCTACTCGAACTCTTACCTGTTTTATTAGTTGGCCAGCTATTTCTACAATTGCTTGAGGGCAACGGTTACCTCTTTCAGCTCATCCAGTTTAGTTTGAATGCTTGGGTTTCAATTTTGCCAGGTTTGGCAATTTCCATCCTCCTTATCCATGGTCTCAACTTCTTTTCTCCACTTGCGTGGAAGCCTTCTCGCTTTATCCGTTCCACAGGTTCGAGAAAAGCGGTAGTTGATTTCGCGACACGATCCATTGACAGTTTGGCGAAAGGTAATCTGGATTTACCAACAGCAGTACAGGTAAATTCATTACAGGAAGAAGTACTGCTTTCCAAGATTGTTGACCTGAGAGATCAACTGGCGACCAGGCAAGACTTGGTGAATAAAGCTCTCGGTATACAGCTAGATCTTGAGAACAACGACAATAGGGCAGCTACTTTTCAGGAGTTGTTGTACACAACACTTACATACGGCGCTGACTCATCCCGGCTCCTAATTTTCAATGCCAATCCAAATGCTGGATCAACGGTTATCAAGGAGAAATTTTCAGTTGGTCAAAAAACTGAAGCTTTTGCCCCCATGGATGCCATTCTCCTTAGCCGCTTGGACAAAGGTGAAAGGCTGATGTTAACCGATCTTAAAGCAAAGCAGTACTTTGGCATTGATGATGATTTTCTGATGCCAAAATCACTGCTTGCTTACGCGCTTGAATTATCTGCTAGTGAAACTATGCTGTTCTGGATTGGATTTCAGGACAACCACATGTTTAACAGTCGAGAGACGGGTTTTTATGAAGCGGTTGGGCGGCATGCCTTAGCTTTGCTGCGCTCTGTGGATCAGCTCAATCTTGTGACAGATCAAGGTGCATGGCTAATCAGCACCTTTGATTGCCTGCCACAGGCTTACTTTGTTATCAACGCCAGGAATAAACTCGTTTTTGCCAACAAGAAAGGCAATGAATTAATTGCGCAGTACGGCAATTTGTTTGCACCTTTACTAGTGAACTCGGAAAATGAAGACTTTATTAATTTTTCGAATCAAAACGCTACTGTGGCATCCTCCCTTAGCTTCCGCCTGGCAAGCATGGCCTTCCATGCCAACTACTATCCAATTTTGGCAGGAAAGGAACAGCTGGGTAAGGTTATCCAGGTTATCAACGCGTCTGAGGTTTCAGAGACTGATCAGCAAAAGGTTCAGTTTCTCACTAATATCAGCCATGATCTTCAGTCACCGTTAAAACTGATGCGGGGGTACCTTCTATTACTAAAAAACCTGGGGGATTTTGCCCCCGAGCAGCAAAAGTATCTTGAAAAAATCCATGCCAATGTGGATAACATGGATATTCTGACCCACAAACTCTTAAGCCTTGAACAATTGGATGCCAGGCAAACCCTAAGTGTAGACGCGGTAGATATCCGCCAGGTTGTCGAGGAAGTCATATCGGTTCTCGCTCTCCAGGCAAATCAAAAGAAACTTGAGATCCATACTGATTTCTCAAACTTGAAATCAAATTTTATTAGTGCCGATCGCGTGCTTCTACAGGAAGCTGTCTTCAATATTATCGACAATGCCATCAGATTCAGCAATAATGGGGCTGATATTGAGATAAGTGCTTTCAAAGATGACGACTATGCCTATATTCGGGTTAAAGACTATGGCAAAGGGATCAGTTTGATGGATAAGGAAAAGGTTTTCAATCGATTTTACCGTGTGGATGCAGAGTCAGGTTTTTCGATGCGCGGGCAAGGTTTGGGACTTTCAATCGCCAAGGAAGTTGCCGAAAAACATGGTGGTAGAATTGACCTGCAAAGCAAGTTAGGGGTAGGCAGTACATTTACTATTGTTCTTCCTTTAAGAAACCTTGTTTAATTCAAGTAATATTCTTGACAAAACCACTCACAACTACATATAATAATAGTTTGCTTAGAATAACTGGAAAAACCCTAAAAATCGACTGAGAATAAATTCTCGGTGATTTTTTGCGTATTAATTCACCGTCTGTAACTTGGAGGTACGAGTGGAAACAAAAGAAATGAAGGCCTTACGCATCAATTTGGCATCCCCCGAAACAATTCATAGCTGGTCATATGGAGAAGTTCTAAAACCCGAGACTATCAACTATCGCCGTCTTCGACCTGAGAAGGATGGCCTGTTTTGTGAAGCCATTTTTGGGCCGACCCGCGATTGGCAATGCTATTGTGGAAAATACAAAAACCCCCGCTATAAAGGCATCATTTGCGATAAATGTGGTGTCGAAGTTACGCGTTCTTCCGTCCGCCGCGAACGTATGGGCCATATCGACCTGGCTGCACCTGTCGCTCATATCTGGTACACCCGTCGTATTCCTTCCTATTTAGGTTTGCTTTTAGATATCTCCCGCCGTAACTTGGACCGGGTCCTTTATTTTGCGCAGTACATCGTCACCTATGTGGATGAAGATGCACGTCAAAAAGCACTCAAGCGCCTCGACGATGAAATCAGCGTTTCCGAACGCGAGTTAATTGAGAAAGTAAATCTGCAAATTGCAGATGTCAAGAAAACCCGTGACCGCCAGCTCAAAGAATTTGATGTTCAGGCCGAAGCACTAACAAAAGAATATGACGAAAAAGCAGCAGCTCTCTTTGAGCCGATGATTTCGGAAGGTCAGCACCTTGAGCAAGACCTGAAAAGTAAGATTGGCAAATCTTTCCGCAAACCAATCGTCTTCAAAGCCGAGTCCGGTGATGTTACTGTGGTTGAGGCTGAAGAAGTCGTTGCCAATAAGCACGTTAACAAGGTTCAAAAGATTGTCAAAGAACTAACTGAAGACCTTGAAAAAGACCTGAAAGTTGAGCTCAATCGCCAATTAGAAGGCCTCAAGATTCAAAAAGATGAGCTCAAAGCCAAAACTGACCTCACGATGGAAGACATCCGCGGTCAATTGGATGAGGATAACGGCGCTACCAAGACCGAAAATGCCCGCCAACGCGATGAACTTTACGAACTGCAGCCCTTCACTTTCCTCAGTGAAGTACATTACCGCGATTTAAAATCCAAATACGGCCAGGTTTTCAAGGCTGACATGGGAGCTGAAGCTTTCTATGACATCCTTAAACGTCTTGACCTGGATGCATTAGCCGAAGATCTTTGGCAGGAAGCCCGTACTACCAAGAGCAAGCAGAAACGTAAGAAAGCCACCCAACGCCTTAAGGTTGTTGAGGCTTTCCGCCGTTCACGTAACCGTCCTGAGTGGATGATTCTGACTGTATTACCTGTAATTCCACCTGACCTGCGCCCAATGGTGCAGTTGGATGGCGGCCGATTTGCCACCTCTGACTTGAATGACCTTTACCGACGTGTCATCAACCGCAACAACCGCCTCAAGCGTTTGCTTGAACTTGGTGCCCCTGATGTTATCGTTCGCAATGAGAAACGTATGCTTCAGGAAGCTGTTGATTCCCTGATTGATAATTCCCAACGTGGGCGTATGCTTTCCCGCCGTGGGCGCCGCGAGCTGCGCTCTCTTAGCGACATGCTAAAGGGTAAGAAAGGCCGCTTCCGCCGTAACCTTTTGGGTAAGCGCGTCGACTATTCAGGCCGATCCGTTATCGTTGTGGGTCCGGACCTCAAACTCTTCGAATGCGGTCTGCCCAAGACGATGGCCCTTGAACTCTACCGCCCATTCGTGATCGCCGGGTTGGATAAGCACGGCTACACCTCAAATATCAAAGGTGCCAAGCGCTTTATTGAACGTAATCGTCCTGAAGTTTGGGAAGTGCTCGAAGAAGTTATCAAACAGCGCCCTGTGCTCCTAAACCGTGCGCCTACTTTGCACCGTTTGGGCATCCAGGCTTTTGAACCCCGCCTGATCGAGGGTAGCGCCATCCAGTTGCACCCATTGGTCTGTACTGCCTTCAACGCTGACTTCGATGGCGACCAGATGGCCGTGCATGTGCCGCTTTCTGACGCAGCCGTTAAGGAAGCTCGTGAGCTGATGCTTGCCAGCCGAAACTTGCTGAAACCTGCCAGTGGTGAGCCTATTATTTCCCCTGGGAAGGACATTGTTTTGGGTGTTTATTACCTGACGATGTTAAACAAGAACAAGCTAAAGGGTGATGGCCGAATCTTTGGTTCCATTGACGAAGTCATCATGGCTTATCAGCTAAAACAGGTAGACGTACACGCCCAAATCAAATTGCGCGTTGAAACCTGGTATGACGATAAACATAATCGCCTGACTGTCGCTGAAACAAGAATTCTGGATACGACCGTTGGCCGTGCCATCCTGAACGACCGCCTGCCTGCTCAAATGCGCTTTACAAACCAGGTCCTCGACAAGGGTGGTATCCGCGATTTGATTGCAGATGTTTATGACATCTGTGGTTTGGATCAAACGACTATCGTAGCGGATGAAATCAAGGAAGTTGGTTTCCGTTTCGCG
>DATIUL010000379.1:0-2692 GCA_035466865.1 Anaerolineaceae bacterium
TTCCGCTGGCAGCTGCCAGATTTGGAAGTGTCGGAACAGGGCTATCGCATGGCACGCCAGGCATTTGAAGCGGACGGCCGTGAAGTGTGCGATGCCACGATTGGGGGCAAGCTGCAGGTATTCAAGAAAGTGGATTACAACAGCTTGTTCTAGGTACTTTTCCGAAGATAGAATAATTTCAAAAACTCAACAAAAAAGGCCTCGTGAGAGGCCTTTCGATTTAATGAATAGGCATTATGCTTTGCGGTTGCGCCACATATAGTAACCCAAGCCGAGGCCGGAGATCAGGAGAAGGGCACCAACTATTCCAAGAACGGGAGATTTTTGGCTTTCAGGTGCCAGTGGGCCAGTGATGGGAACGGGGGCTTTTTCCTGGGCTCCAAAATCGATGGTAGCCACTTCCCCCACTTTGACCGAAACGGGGTAACTCATGGCTGTGGTGGGGTTAAAGTCATCTGGGATAGCCATGGTGAGGTTGTAAGTGCCTTCAGGTACATCCAGAAAACAGAAAGGCTGAACAATGGCTGGATCGCCAGCCACCGTCTTCCCAGTCAGGCTTACCTTGCCCACGCTGTCATTCAAACCGACGACACCACCAAAAAGGTAGGTTTCACCTTCATTTCGCAGGCCATTCCCGTCCAAGTCGTTGAACAAAACCACACAAACCTTGGCTGCACCCCCGGAGGGAGTTGGGCCGGGCGTAATCAGGGCTGGGTCAACGGTGGCGGTTGGCGCTTTGGTAGGCGTAACAACAACCGGGCTGACCATGGCGATAATCAGATCCTGACCCTCAAAAAGCGGGCAATCTGTTCGTAATCCGTTGAAACTAATAATATCCTGCAAGCTGACGCCGGTTTTTTGTGCGATGATGCTGCAATTTTCTCCGGCCTGGACCTTATAGTAAATCTTGCCAAGAGAATCCGGCGTGTTAGTGGGAACAGTCTCCTGCGCGGAGACGGTAAGTACGGGTTGTGAAAACGCCAGGAAGACTATTCCGGCGAAAATTACTGAGAGAAGTATTAAGAAATATGTCTTTTTGAGTGGTTGCATACTATCCTCTTGCGCGATTATATCATCAAGTTACCAGGGCATTTCTGCACGAAAACCGTAAGAGTTCTGTCTGAAATTGGACGAATGCTTGCCCATGGGGGTTGGCTGGGCTATAATCGGTGGGAATTGAAGGAAGCCTAACTAATGCCTATTTACGTTTATCACTGTTCTAATTGTGATTTTCAATTTGACCAATATCAGCGCTTTACGGATGAGTCGTTAACGATTTGCCCCGAATGCGGCCGTCCAACCTTGCATAAAGTCTACCAACCCGTTGGCATCGTCTTCAAAGGCAAAGGCTTTTATGCCACAGATAACCGTTCCACATCAGGTTTGGCTACCAGCCATGCCAAGGAAGATGCCGCGGAGGCAGTCAGTCAAAAGGCCGCAAGCGATTCCGCCAATGAGCCCGTTACGGGGGGCAATGGTGACAAACCGGCTTCCAAGAAGGCTGATGGACCTAAGAAAGCCAAAGAAGTTCCAGCTCCAGTTGCGGCTCCCAACCCTTAATATTTCCCAGAACCAATCATTGTTCTTAAAATAAAACAAGCGGGATTCAATTGAATCCCGCTTGTATTTTTTTCTTCAAAGCTGACTAAGAGGAGTACGCCACCGTGGTGAAAATGACGGGTTGGCGGCGAGTTTCATCGTAAACGCAATTGCGGGCAGCGTTTTCGAGCTCTTTTTGGATGTTATTACTTGGAGAGACCAGAATTTTACGAACCCTTGTCTTAAGCGATTTCAGCAAATCTGCCTCTTCCTCTTCACTGATGAAGCCGCGGCTGCGCACTCGCAGATCCCAATCCTGCATGGACTTTGAGCTGAAAAGCAGGTCAATTACCAACACACCATCATTGCTGAGCTGTTCGCGTTCCTGGATGGTTTCGCGGTTAATACCGCCAACAACAGCGCCGTCCACAAAGACGTATCCACCCGGTATGCGTTCACCCAACTTCATTTGGCCATTGGTGAATTCGATCACGCGGCCATTCTCAACCACGGCAATTTCGTTTTCGTTCATGCCAACTTCACGCGCAAGCTGAGCTTGCATGCGCAGCATGCGCAATTCACCATGAACCGGAATGAGGTAGCGGGGGCGGGTGAGGTGCAGGAGCAGTTTGATTTCTTCCTGGCTGGGGTGGCCGGACACGTGCACAGGGGCAATTGCACCATAAATGACCTCCGCGCCGCGTTCCATGAGCTTATTAATGGCACGGTAGACGGATTCTTCGTTTCCAGGAATGGGATAGGAGGACACAATGACCGTATCTCCCTGGGTGATGCTGAATTTCTTATTGGTGCCATTGGCCAAACGGCCAAGGATGGAAAGTGGTTCTCCCTGGGAACCAGTTACCACCAGCACCACTTTGGATGGCGCCATCGTCATGGCAACTTCGATTGGTACAATCACACTGGGGTCAAACTTGACGTAACCCAATTCCTGGGCGATGGCCATGTTATCGAGCATGGAAGTTCCGCCGAAGGCTACTTTGCGCCCAAAACGCACAGCGCAATCGTATGCTTGTTGCACACGGGAGATCAGAGATGCAAAGGTGGCAATGATAATGCGGCCTTTTGCCTGGGCAAAAGTTTTGTTGAAAGCATCATCAATCACTCTTTCGCTTGGTGTCCAACCGGTGTT
>DATIUL010000380.1:0-5114 GCA_035466865.1 Anaerolineaceae bacterium
ATCCAAAATTCTGATAGTTTCGAATTGGTGGACACCAAACACTTCATCGACAGTCGCTCTGATCCGGTTGCACTCATTTCTTCTTTCTGGAATGCTTTAAACCGCCAGGAATATGCCCGGGCATACAGCTATTTTGAAGCCCCAGCCATATTCCCCGGCCCGTACCTGACTTTCAAAGCAGGCTACCTGGACACAAGAAACGTCTCGGGCAACATTTCCGCACCAGAAAAGTTAGCTGCCACTGGCAATTGGTATTGGAAAATTCCAGTTGTCATGCGAGCTGAAACGAAGAGCGGGGTTCAGCAGGCGTTTGTGGGATGTTACATTGTGCATCAGTCGGACCTGCAGTTGTACGTCTCACCACCTTTCAATCCAATGGGTATTCAAAAAGCCCGATTTACAGCCATCAATCCCACCGCAGACGCCGCTAGCATCCAGGCTGCCCTGACAGTCGCATGCGATGGTCTGCCTTAAAATCCTTTGGTAATATAAAAGAAGCTGCTCAATGAGGGAGCAGCTTCTTTTTTTAATGACGGAACTTACTTCTTCTGTAACTCGTCCAGCGGATAGCAGCAGAACATCAAGTTCTTGGCTGCCTTGAGTTCATCACAGCGGCCAACCGGTGTATTGTGAGGCGCGTCGTGCAGCAATTGCGGCTCTTCGCGGGCTTCCTTGGCGATCTTGAGCATGGCATCGATGAAGGCATCCATGGACTCGATGGACTCGGTCTCGGTGGGTTCAATCATCAGCGCTTCGTGTACATTCAGCGGGAAGTAGTTTGTGGGTGGATGGAACTTGTAGTCCATAAGGCGTTTGGCAATGTCCAGGGCGTGGATATCGGGAACATCCTTCCAGAAGCCTTCCACTACAAACTCGTGCATGCATACACGGTCATAAGGCAAGTGGTAGGCTTGCTTGATTTTGTGCATCATGTAATTGGCATTCAACACAGCTTTTTCGGCAATATCCCGCAGACCGGGGGCACCGTGCATGCGGATGTAGGTGTATGCGCGGATGTGCATGCCAAACTGTCCATGGAAGGCCTTTAAACGGCCGATACTTTTTGCTGGACGTCTGAAGCCATACAAGGCAGGGTCATCGCCTTCAGCTGGCTGAACTTCAACCACCAATGGATCAGGCAGGAAGTCCAATAATTTCTGGCTGACAGCCACTGGACCAGACCCAGGCCCACCACCGCCGTGCGGTGTTGAGAAGGTCTTGTGCAGGTTGAAGTGCATCACGTCAAAACCCAGATCTCCAGGCCTGACGATACCCAGAAGTGCATTCAGGTTAGCACCATCGCCATAAACCAGGCCACCAGCCTCATGAACGATGCGCACGACATCCAACACGTGCTCGTCAAAAAGGCCTAGTGTGTTGGGGTTGGTCAGCATCAAACCGGCTAGGTTCTCATCGGCCAACTGCTTCAAGGCTTCCAGATCTACGTTTCCGCGTTCATCTGAAGGCAAAGGAACCACTTCAAAACCGGTCATAGCGGATGTCGCCGGGTTGGTACCGTGGGCGGAATCGGGAATGAGCATGCGGGTGCGCTTGGTATCTCCGCGATCTTCGTGGTACTTGCGGATGATTAGTGTTCCGGTGAACTCACCCTGGGCACCAGCCGATGGGGCAAGCGTGACGCCTGCAAAACCGCTAATCTCCTTCAGGTATTCCTGCAAGGCGTACATCAGGTATAAATTGCCCTGGATGGTATCTTCGGGTTGCCTTGGGTGTGAGAAGGCAAAACCAGGCAGGCGTGCCGTCACTTCGTTGATTTTTGGATTGTATTTCATGGTACAGGAACCGAGCGGATATAAACCGGTATCGATGCTGTAGTTCATGCTGGAAAGGTGCGTGAAATGGCGCACAACATCTATCTCAGACATTTCCGGCAAGGGCAATTCTTTGCGGACAAAGCCTTTTGGCAGGCTAGTCTTGGGGACGTCGCTATCAGGGAATTTGACGCCCTGGCGGCCAGGAGATGAGAGTTCAAATACAGTAGGCTCAGTCATGGCTCACCTCCTCAACTGATGCCTTGAAGTAGTCAATAGAGTCCCTGCTCATCTTTTCGGTAACCGCAACCATCAGGCAGCCTTTCAGTTCAGGATAATCAGTGCCAAGATCGTAGCCACCCAGGATTTCAAAATCCTCCAAATGCTCGAGTAAATGGTGTACATCACCGGGGCATTTGACGACAAATTCATGGAAGAATGGTGTCTCTGCGAACATGGGTTTGAAACCCTTGATGCTTGTCAACTCTTTTTGAGCGTAATGGGCTTTTTGATAGCAGAGGTCAGCAACTTTTGCTAAGCCAGTCTTACCGAGCAAGCTCAGATAAATGGCAGCGCAAGTCGTCATCAGACCCTGATTGGAGCAAATATTGGAAGAAGCTTTTTCGCGCCGGATGTGCTGTTCGCGAGCAGTCAATGTCAACACGTAGGCTTTTTGCCCACGTACATCGGTTGTTTCGCCAACCAAACGGCCAGAAAGTTTCCGCAAAAGCGGTTCTTTGACGCCAAACATACCCAGATACGGGCCGCCGTAAGAAAGTGGCAAACCAAGTGGTTGACCTTCGCCAACAACGATGTCCGCGCCAATTTCACCTGGAGGAGTCAGCATGCCAAGGGCAGTCGGATTGACGGCAACAGCCACCAGTGCACCTTGCGCATGCGCAGCCTCGACAACAGGTGTGTAGTCGATGATGCGGCCAAAGAAATCGGGGTATTGCACCAGCACAAGGGCAGTGTTGGGGTTGATCTTTGCAATCAAGTTCTGCATGTCCGCGTCGATGCCGGTTTCAAGTTCATCGCCAACAATTTTTATGTCAGGGAAGCCTTGCATGTAGGTGCGCATCACTTCGCGGTATTGCGGGTTGACTGCACGCGAGACCAGGAATTGCTTGCGCTTTCCCCGGAATTGTTCGTTCGCCAGGATCACCGCTTCTGCGCAGGCTGTTGCACCGTCATAATGCGAAGCATTCATGACATCCATTCCGGTCAGGTGCGAGAGCATACTCTGGTACTCGAAAATGGTCTGCAAAGTACCTTGAGATATTTCAGGTTGGTAGGGGGTATAGGCGGTGTAGAATTCGCCTCGGCGCAGCAACATATCCACTGCGGCTGGTGAATAATGGTCGTAAGCACCGGCACCAAGGAAGCAGAGCATGTTTTGGGTCGTGCCATTGGCATCTGCCAACTCCTGCAACTCACCCATGATCTCCATCTCGGTTGCCGCTGAAGGCAAGTCTAATTCAGGGAAGCGATGCTCGGCGGGAACTACTTTGAATAGTTCCTCAACCGATTTTGCTCCGATGGACTTGAGCATTGCCTCCACATCTTTATCAGTGTGGGGCGTAAACATATTAGCGGTCCTGGCAGAAAGCTTCGTAAGCTTTGGCATCCATAAGGTTGTCAAGTTCTTCAGGTTTGGTCAACTTGACCTTGCAGAGCCAGCCCTTGCCGTAGGGTTCTTCGTTCAGGGCTTCAGGAGTCCCGGGTAGTTTTTCGTTAATTTCAGTAACCGTTCCACTAACTGGGAATACAACTTCCGCGGCTGCTTTTACAGATTCGATGGTCGCCAAGGTGGTACCAAATTTGACGGTATCTCCAGCTTCTACTTCAAATTCGACAAAAACGACATCCGAAAGGGAATCCTGCGCGTAGTCAGAAATGCCGATGGTGGCGATGCCGCCTTCAACCTTTACCCATTCGTCTGTCTTTTGATACTTTAAATCTTTTGGATACTCCATGTTATCTCCTTTTATTTTAATAAATAGAAGCGCATACATATGCGCCTCTGTTATCCTACGATTTCAGAAGAAATACGGGTTTCTTTACCTGAGAGTTTCACTTCCATAGAAGTTTGCCCCTTCGGTGCCTTAAAAGGACTCTTCCCATTTAATTCTTGGAATATTTTACCACTTTAGAGGTCAACATTCGTATCTTTGTTTTCTAGGTTTATTTGATTTATCGAAAAGGTTGCTACCCTGTTAATTGAGGCCGCCTGAAGTAAAATAACACAGTCTGTCAGTAAAAGAGTGATTAGGATTGGAAATGAACAAAAAGAGACCAGCAAAAGACATGCTGAATAAATCTGAAATTTCAACGGTTGAAAAAACAACCCAGAGAAACAATGCCTGGACAATTATTAAGGACTATCTGTTGTGCATCCTTGGAGGCATCATCTATGCTGCCGCGTTCAACTTATTTTTGCGGCCACTCGGCATCTACATAGCCAATCTGACTGGTGTGGCTCAGATTCTACAAGATTTGCTCCGGTTGGTTTTTCCCGGACTTAAGGACATTTTGGGTCTGCTTGTTATCTTGCTTAACCTGCCTCTTTTTGTCCTGTCTTTTGCCAGTATCAACCGCGGTTTCTTTTTGAAAACATTCCTGACCGTAATTGCCACATCGGCAGCAATTCAGTTTATTCCGGTCAAATTGCTAATCACAGGGATTTCCGAACCGATTACGTATGTCGTTGTTGGGGCTGTCATTGCTGGTTTTGGTGTTGGGCTCAGCTTACGCAGCAAAGGCTCCAGCGGGGGCGTGGACATCCTGGGCGTCTATCTCAGCATAAAACGCAAGGGCTTCAGCATTGGCCGGGTAACCCTCCTGATTGCAGCCGTTGTCTACACATATGCCTTCTTTAAAATCTCACCGGCCATGCTGGTCTACTCGGTCCTTTTCACCCTGATTTACAGTTTCGTGATTGACCGCGTGCATTTCCAAAACATCAAGGAACACGTCACCATTATCAGTAAGGACAAAAAGATTTTAGAAATTATCATGCGAGAAACAGGCCGCAGCGCCACATATTGGACAGGGTCTGGTGCATACTCCAACACTGATTCTTATGTGGTATTGACCGTTCTTTCGAAATACGAGGTTGAGCGGGTGCGCCAGCAGATAATGCAGGCCGACCCAAATGCCTTCATGATAGAGAGTGGCAACGTGCAGGTGAGCGGCAACTTCCCCGCCCATTTCTTCAATTGATTTTTATGTACTAGGCTTCTTTCAATTGCAGTTGAATCTGCCCCCTTTCGCTCCATTCGATTAGCAATTCAGGGTCCAGGCCGAATGGCATCAACACCGCGGCACCGGCTTTGGCCAATA
>DATIUL010000381.1:0-5401 GCA_035466865.1 Anaerolineaceae bacterium
ATGAGATGAGTTGGCGGGCATCACAGAGCTACTTTGTAAGCAATTTATCATGTGCATTGGCCCACTTTGAGTAATCTTCCTGATTCTGAGGATAAATGGTTTTCCAAAAAGAAACAGGCTGACCTAAAGGTCAGCCTGTTGCGGCAGATACGATCAGGCTTGGTCAGGGGCGAAGAGCATTTTTAGGAATTGGATGGCGTTGAATTTACGACCCGTCAGCAAGGTCTGCGCATGGAAGAGGTTCGCCACCGCCCGGACGACAATTACCACGGTAAGGAGCAGCAAGGCGATGGAAAGCCCCACTTGCCACCATGGCACATTCACGATGGCAAACCTGGTTGGCATCATGATGACGGATGTCAGTGGGAAGAGGCTAAGGAAGGTGATCATTGGACCATTAGGGTCCTGCATCAGGTTGCCCAGAACCAGCATACAGAAAATCAAAGGCAACAGAATGACGGTTGTAGACTGATTAGCTTCAGCCAAATTTGGGGCAAGAGCACCCAGCCCAGCCATCAAACTGCCATAAATCGCAAACCCTAGCAAGAAGTAAGGGATGGCAATCAGGATGACCCGCAATGGGATGACAGCCGCGGCACCAAGGGAAAAAGATTCTCCAATGGCGCGGAGCAGCAAAACCCCTGCTGTAAGCCAGATGATCATCTGGAGTAAAGATGCCAAACCGAGCGCAAGCAGTTTGCCCACATAGAACTCGATTGGTTTCGCGGAGCTGAGAAGGATTTCCATGGTGCGGTTCTCTTTTTCCTGCGAAACGGAAGTGAGCAGCAGGCTGGCACTGGAAATTATCAGACCATAGAAGAAAATAAGGATGATGTATGGCACCATAAAGGTCATGATACTATCAACATCACGGGTATCTGTAGTGGCTGTTGCTGGAATAAAGTTGAAGCTAACTGGGTTTGTAAAACGGTTGTAAAGTTCCTGGTCAGCACCGATTAAGTTGTAGTCAACCACTTGATTGATC
The DNA here is from genome assembly GCA_035466865.1 of Anaerolineaceae bacterium. Classification (GTDB taxonomy): domain Bacteria; phylum Chloroflexota; class Anaerolineae; order Anaerolineales; family Anaerolineaceae; genus Mesolinea. The sequence goes on from DATIUL010000381.1 coordinate 986, forward strand.
ACATTATTAGCGCCAATTTCACTTGCAATGCTTATTTCAGGTTTAATGACCAAGGCTTCGACAGTCTGCAAAAAGTCAGGCTTGAAAAGGTAGAAACCCTGCAAATTGCCTGCGGCAGTTTGGGAACGAGCTGTGGCTTCATCACTAATTTTGATAAGGCTTCCACCTGACAGCCAATCTGGAACCTCTTGAATCAACCCGCTTTGATCAACCACCCCCATCGGTTTGGGGTTCAAAGCATTCTGAGTGAAAACCTCTTGTATTGACTTGTTTTGTGAACCGCCAACGATCTTAAGGATGCCGAGAATCAATGCGGGAACCAACGGAATCAAGATCAGTGTCAAGATAAACGATCGACGAGTAACGGTTTTTAAGAATTCGTAACGAAAGACAGCCCAAGTTTTATTCATGGCTGGCCTCTTTCTGGAAAAGTCTCTTTAATGGAACTTTTTGTTCGTAACTTAGCATGCCAATGCGGAAAGCTTTGCCAGCCATCCAAATTGTGCCAATGCCAAACGCAAGCAGAATGACCAATGAAACAACAATCTCCCAAGTTGGCACAGCCCCAAAGCCCATCCGCAGTGGAATTGCCAGGGGAGCACTGAGCGGAAAGAAGCTCAGGATGCGGGGAATAATACTGTTTGAGCTGGTTATGAATACACTCGCGAGATAATACGGCAGCATCATAGGCATGACGATCAAACCCATGAATTGTTGGGATTCTTGTGTGCTGGTAATCGTGGCACCCATCATTCCCATCAAAGCGCAAATGAACACATAGCCAATGAGCATAAAGAGCAGGGTAATAACGGCATATCTCCAGTCAAGATTGATATGTGAAAGGAAGGTGAGCTTGTCTCGAAAAATAAAAGCACCCACACCCAGCATCAGTACCCACATACCCATTTGTGTCAAACCTACGCCCATGTCGCCGAAGATCTTGCCACCAATCAATTCTGTGGGTGATGTGGAGGTAATCATCATTTCCATAGTGCGGTTTTCTTTTTCTTCCACGATCGCCCTCAGCAAGTAACCGCCGCTCGTCATGACAGTAATGAAGTAGAGTAAACCGGCAGCAATCGGGATTATGATTTTCAGCCAATCATATTCGGAAGAGGTCTTGGTGCCATCCATGGATTGAAAAGTGAATTCGGTTCCCCGTTCAATGGCAGCCAAATTGGGTATGGCCTTATCCTGCATTAAATTGTCCCTAAGTAACTTGGATAGACTCACCTGAATGGAGGAAGTAATAGGTTTGTCAAAAAGATAATCGACCTGATAAGTGGATGTATAAGCCGTGGGAATTGACGCGTAAGCCTGTATCTCACCCGCATCTAGTGCTGCCCGTGCGGCCTGATTATCTGGATAAGATTTAAATTCCGGCTCAGGTTCAGAAAAGAAATCTACTTTTTCATATACTGGGAAGGTTTTTATGAGATGAGGTTCGTCCACGATGCCAATCGGTCGTTTATCGGCTGCTGAAAATGAAAAAAACATCGAAAGGCCCATCATCAATAGTATTCCAATGGGTACGGCAAACATGGCCACCCAAAAACCACGGCGATAGACATGGCGCTTGTACTCGTACTGCGCCACTAACATGATCTTATTCATTTTGGGTTTTCCCTTCATTCACGACTCTGATAAATACCTCATCCAGGCTGGGTGTGGCAACTTCAAAGGTTTTCAGGTTGACTCCCTGCTTCACCAGCGTGTTTAGTAGGTCCTGGGGGGAGATTCCTTCCTGGGGAGTTAATTTCAGGGTCAAGCCGTTTTCTTCGACTGCTGCAATTCCGGGTATTTCCTTGGGCAGATCGGCATCCGAGTTGATGAGGATGGCATTGGTAGTGAACCGGTCTCGAATTTCATGTAAGTCCCCATACAACAGAACCTGGCCTTTGTCGATCAGAATAATGCGGTCGCAGAGCGTTTCCACCTGGTTCATCTGGTGAGTGGACATGATGATGGTCTTACCGGCCTCGCGTTGCTCGCGCAAAATATCTTTGACCAATTGGGTGTTGACAGGGTCTAAAGCGCTGAATGGCTCATCAATTATAATTACCTTCGGGTCGTGAATTAGCGTGGCAATCAGCTGGGCTTTTTGCTGCATACCCTTGCTGAGTTCTTTCATTTTTTTCTTTTTGTATTCGGTTAAGTCAAATCTCTCGAGATAACCCGGCAACTTGGCCGCGATTTGATCTTGGGTCATACCTTTAAGCGTGGCCAGGTAGGTCAAACAGCGTTCCACTTGAACATCTTGGTAAAGCCCGCGTTCTTCAGGCAAATAACCAACAAAGTTTTTCTTGGCTTCATTCATTGGCCCGTCCAGAATGGAGACGGAACCAGAATCCTGGCGGTAAATATCGAGAATGATGCGGATAGTCGTGGTCTTGCCAGAGCCGTTAGGCCCTAAGAGACCGAAAATTTCGCCTGGATTTACATCAAAGCTGACATCTTTCACGGCCTCAATGTTCCCAAAGCGTTTGGAAATGTGATTAACCCTTACAGTTGGCATGGTGCTCCTTCGAAAGACAAATTACCTCAAATATATCATTGTTAACAAAACAAAAGCTTAAGCCAAATTGAAATCAGCTTAAGATTAGCTTGAATCTTACAGGTTTTGCTCTATAAAATCTACTGCGTTTATCTCAACTGTCAGACCCTCAGGTAATTATTGAGTATTTTTTTCTCGATCACCTGTGAAGATAAGCGAACTTTTTGCGGTTCTGATCGCTGTTGGTCTGCCGGAAAGAAATTCCGCTTTCAAGGCTGGCTAAAACCAAGCTGATGAGCATTATTACAATGCCTTGTAAGGGTCTGTTATTAGTAGGGTCTTGGTTAATTAGGCTCCAGAGGACTGATATATGCATAATTTCAGAAACGGTCAGATAAATGTTAGGAACATATTTCTCTGTATGGAAATGGATTTGAAAGGTGGAAAAAAGATTAACTCGGGATGTTGCGCAACTCTTCGAGGAGAAGGCGAGAGTCCTAATCTTAGGCTTGGAAAAAAAGTTGATCACCTATCGAAAATTCTGAAAATCTGGATTGATGAAGCTCAACAACGTACTGTGCAGGTACCTTTGGGAGATACATGGGTCTCCACTTCCTTGCCAGAACCTTATCCACGATAACCAGCCGTTCATCCAGCCAGAGGACGGTAATGTCATAATTCATGAATAGCATATGAATTGAACTATTAATCCTGGATTCTTGATTTTCTACCAGGATTATTCCACGGTCTCGTTTGAGTTCCTTTGAGAACATTAAACCGATAAATTTGCTTAGAAAAGTATTACAGTACTTGGCATTTACTCTTGTTGAAATCTCCGGGTTTTTACCAATTTCGACAGTCAGCAAGGAACACCTTTTCTAATAACAACCCGAGGAGGGGTGCATCCTCGGGTTGTGATCAATTCAGTTGAATATTTATTTATCAAAGACGTTAGGAGGAAGCTCAATACCGTTATCGGTCAGCTTATGCAAGAATTTTGGGCGTAAGCCGGTTGCGGATAGACTTCCCTGGACCACACCGTTTTTAACACCGGTCTGATTGAAAACAAATAGGTCCTGCATGACAATCGTGTCACTCTCCATACCCTGAACCTCAGAGACTTTTACGACCTTGCGCGAACCATCTTTCAATCTTTCAAGGTGGACGACAAGTTCTATGGAGGAAGCCACTTGCTCACGGATCGCTTTTAGAGGGAGGTCCATGCCGGCCATGAGCACCATAGTCTCGATTCTCCGCAAGGTATCTCGGGGTCCGTTGGAGTGAATGGTCGTCATGGATCCATCGTGACCAGTGTTCATAGCCTGGAGCATATCCAGAGCCTCGCCAGATCGGCATTCTCCAACAACAATCCGGTCCGGCCGCATACGCAACGCATTCACGACCAATTGGCGGATTGTAATTTCGCCTTTACCCTCCACGTTTGGTGGGCGCTTTTCAAGCCGAACCAGATTTGCCTGTTTCAATTGAAGTTCAGCGGTATCTTCAATGGTTATTACGCGCTCCCGGGGGGGAATGAAGGAAGAAAGCACATTCAGAAAGGTTGTTTTACCAGTGCCTGTACCACCTGAAACAACCAGGTTCACCTTGGCTTCCACACACCCTTTCAGGAAAGTTGCCAAGGCCATCGACATGGTACCGTTGGTAATCAAATCCTGTGCAATAAAAGGCCGCACGGCAAATTTCCGTATGGTGATGCTGGAACCATCCAAAGAAAGAGGTGGAATGGTGGCATTTACCCGGTTTCCATTGGGTAAACGGGCATCTACCATTGGTGAAGATTCGTCCACCCTTCTTCCGATTGGAGAAACAATGCGGTCAATCACTCTTCGTACATGGGCATCATTGTCAAATTTCACAGCAGTCTGTTCAATCAATCCATACTTTTCGACAAAGACCTGATC
>DATIUL010000382.1:0-5781 GCA_035466865.1 Anaerolineaceae bacterium
TGTCAGATTTCCTTCCCCCCGGGACATAGATCTTCCCACCAACCACAACCGCTTTGACATTGGTCACCGGTGTAGGTTTGTCGGGTAGGCGCGCCCAGGTATCCGTGGCAATGTCATAAACCTCAGTGAGCCCGGTCACCCCCTCCTCAGTCTCCCCGCCAATTACGTAGATTTTGTTGTCATACACGGTCACGGCCATATTAGCACGCGCCACCGACATGGGTGCAAGTTCTTTCCAGCGGTCCGCGTTCATGGCCGCCAAAATTGGGTCCGGGGTTGGCTGAGGGAATATCCAGCCCCTATCCCAGGCCACCGTAAAGCTTGCCAGCACTAAGAGACCAAGCGCAAAAGCCCACCAAAACTTACGGATAATTTCCCCCGTGCTCAACCTTACAACAGCTCTTTCAACGGTTACTGTCTCAGGCACCACCAGCTCCACCCTGGACTCCTGCTCGGGGTCTTGCGGGCTCACCAGCGTATGATTCGGATTCTCAACATGCTCATGCTCAATTGCATAAAGTGTGGCCTCAGTCCGAGAAGCCACGCCGATCCTCTGAAATATCTTTGCCAAATGCACTTTGACCGTATTGACGCTGATGAATAGCTCAGAGGCAATTTCCTTATTGGATTTGCCCTGGGCTACCAGCCTGAGGATCTCAAGCTCTCTTTCGCTTAATGGTGTGTGCAATAATTCATTCATACTAAAAAATAGACCCTGTTCATACAGGGTCTATTATATACGGAGCTGGGTGTGGATTATGAATATGCTTGTCTAGCAAAAAAACGATTGATTTACTTATAAATTGGCACAAGGATGTAATTATATTTCTTCGTTTCGGGCGTGTTTCCGCTGGTGAACTTGTTGTAGGGTTGGGATTCACCGCCGTAGGATTGCGCCTCAGTAATCATCCGCGGTCTACCGCCCTGCGTAGTTGCGTCCCAATTGATCTTTACATCCTTAAAGGTGATATCCACCGAGGGCCCCCAGCAATACCAGTTACAGGGGTTGGACGTCAGCCCGCTGGTTACCATGAAGTGCAAATGGGACCCAGTGCTATACCCAGTATTGTCCGCATTGGCGATATGAACGCCTCGCGCAACGTATGTGCCGATCTTCCTAATCTCGGCTGGAATGCTGTTTCGCTCCAGATGCAAATAGATCTGATAAGTCCAGGGGGTGGTGCTGCGGTCTTGCAGGGTTATGCTGTTGGTGCAGCCATGATCGTCATTCCAGCAACTGTCCTGAACATGGAAGACGTAAGCACCTTTGGCAGCCAAAACGGGGAAGTGCGTGCCGTCCGCAAAGTCAAACGCGTAGTGGCAATAGTCATTGGCACAAGACGAATGCGTGATCGACCAGGTGAGCCGTTTAGTGTCTCCGGCTTTCCAGGGCAGATAATATCCACCCATGGTCTGAATTGCTTTGGGTATCTTGGGGTCCACAGCCGGATACTGCTGGGCAATTTCAATATCCTTGAATGCGGAGTTATGAATTGCAGCCCCAAAGTCCTCTTCGATGCTAAAGTTCAGCGACCATACCGCGGTTCCCGGGTCGTATTTTGCCAGGATCAGGTGCGGTTCAGCCGGGAGAATTTCGCCTGTGCTTAGGTCCAGCTCTGCCATCCAAATCAATGCTTCATAACGGCCTTCACTGAAGTTGACGTCGAACATCTTCCAGGTGTCCAGTTTTCTCTCAGCAACGGCAGCCGGCATCTTTTCATTCAGCAGAACATTCACGGTGGTATCGTCAAGCGGAGGCAGGCTTATCTGCTTGGGGCTGGAGGCCTGATTATCCTGTGTGAAGAGAAACAGGGCCACAACCGCCAAAATCAGGGTTGGGATTATCAGGTGCAGAAAAGGCCGTTTTTTGCGAGGAGTATTCTCGTCCTTCAAAGAGGAAATAGGGTTTTTCATCGCAGTTCACTTCCTTTCAATTAAATATTGTCAGAATCTAAGTTGCAATATCAATACCAGCCCAATAAAACCCACTAGTTAATCAAAAGTAATCATGGGTTAAAATTCAGCCAGTTGAGAATTCATGATCAAATCTGAAAGCGCCAGCACCTTAGTCTTCAAATCCACAGAGAAGCCTCCAGAGAATTACCTGAAACTGGTCGAAGATGACCTGCTGACCACCTTTAAACTCAAACCCGGTAGCCTGCAATACCACCTGCTGAAATTTTTGTTTAGGAAGCCCTTCTTCCACATGGCCGAATTTCTGACTCAGCTGGATGACCACCTGGCTCACACCGACGTTGCAAGCATGGCCCTCCTCACGGTCGACCGGCTCGCCTCGGGTCTGATAATGCATGATCAACCGAAAATTCCAGCTGCAGGTCCGGTGCTGGTTGTTGCCAACCATTCCGGCTGGATTGATAGTTTTGTCGCTCTGGCCGGCATCACCAGGCCGGATGTCTACTTGCTGGCCGGCTCCCACCCCACCCTCGAAAATCTGCCCCACTTCAAGGAGCATCTGATTTTAGTCGACCCTAAAGCTGTCACAAACCGTGCCGCGGCCATCAGGCAGGTCATCGAGCACCTCAAAGCCGGCCATGTGGTGGTCATTTTCCCCAAAGGCTTGCTCGAACCGGACCCAGCCCTCATGCCTGGCGCAGAGTCCTCAATTTTGGAATGGAATGATTCAATTGGCATCTTCCTAAACAAGGTGCCCCAAACCGTTCTCCAGCCCATGCTCATCAGTCAAATGGTAAACCCGAAGGCTTGGGACCACTGGGCTATTAAATTATTCAGAGAACAGCGTCGCAGGCAACAGTTCGCCATCATGCTGCAATTTGCGCGATTGCTGCGCAAAAAATCTGGCAGCAAGTGGAAAGTGCAGCCCCGGGTTGATTTTGGGGAGGTGCTTTCAGCCTACGACCTTTCCCCAACCCTAAATCCACGTGAAATTAGCCTTCATCTGAAGAAACAGATGCTTTCCTTGCTCGCAAGAGTCTACCCAAACCAGCCCTGATTCTCCCGCCAAAAACCATCACTCAAATCATAATTACAGACTGTCTCAACACATTGCTTTGTTAATAACCGGATTTTTGTGTAAAAAATAGGCTCAAAAATCAAATAAGGTATACTAATTTGGTCAATATTCTGCCTTTCTCACCTATTTATGGCAGAAATCAGAGGAGGCTAAATGCCCGCCAGAGGTTGGGTAGAAATTAACGAACTGTACTGCAAGGCTTGCGAGACTTGCGTGAATGACTGTCCAAGCCAGGTTCTTGCGCTCGATATGAGCCGCCTGAGCCCCAAAGGTTACCATCCTTCGTTTATGCTGCACCCCGAGCAATGCACCGGCTGCGGCACCTGCGCCACGGTCTGCCCCGATGCCGCCATCACGGTCTATCGCGGTGTGCGCCCAAGCCCGAAGGAGGAGAAATAATGGCCAAAGAGCTGATTAAAGGCAACATCGCCGTCGCCGAAACCGCCCTCCGTGTAGGTCTGGTTTCCTATTTCGGTTACCCCATCACCCCCCAAACCGAATTGCTTGAGCATCTTTCCGCGCGCATGCCGGATCTTGGCCGCGCTTTTGTGCAAGCCGAGTCCGAACTGGGCGCCATCAATATGGTCTACGGCGCTGCCTGCACAGGCCATCGCACCATGACCTCCTCCTCCAGCCCGGGCTTCAGCCTCATGATGGAAGGTATTTCTTACATCGCTGGCACCGAACTGCCCACCGTTGTCGTCAACGTTGTGCGTGGCGGCCCCGGCCTTGGCAACATCGCCCCCTCCCAGGGCGATTACAACCAGATGGTGCATGGTGGCGGGCACGGTGAGTATCACCTGCTCGTCCTTGCCCCAGCTTCCGTCCAGGAGGCGGTGGATCTGACCGCGCTGGCTTTTGACCTTGCGGAAAAATATCGCACCATCGTCGCCATCATGATGGACGGCTCCCTTGGCCAGATGATGGAGCCAGCTGAGTTGCCACCATTTGTTCCCCTGCGCGAAGAAGTGCCCGATTGGGCTGTCAAAGCCATCCCTGGTAAGCCAAAAGTGGTGCTTTCTTCCATTAACATCGACCCACCCGCTCAGGAACGCTTCAACCTGCGCAATGAGCTCAAATGGCAAAAAATCCGCCGCGATGAAGTGCGCTTCCGCGAGTACTACCTTGAAGATGCCGAATATGTGGTGGTCGGTTATGGCACTGCAGGGCGCATCGCCCTATCCGCGGTCCGGGCCGCCCGCGAAAAAGGCATCAAGATCGGTCTGCTCCGTCCAATCACGCTCGAACCCTTCCCCGTCGCAGCTGTTGAAAAGCTCGTCCCCCAGGCTAAAGCTTTCTTGGTGACCGAAGCTAACAACGGCATGATGCTGGATGATATCCGTGGCATCGTCAAAGGCCGCAAGCCCGTCGAGTTCTACGGCCGCATGGGTGGGGTCATGCCCTATCCGGACGAGATCCTGGATGCCATCAACGCCCTCGTCAAGGGTCCGCTCACTTTGGAAGGCGACCCTCGCGACCGTTGGCTGGCGATTCTCGAGCAAAAAATCGGAGTAGGAGTTTAATATGACCGATTCAGACGTCAAACTTGTCTATCAGCGCCCGGCCGGTTTTGAAGACCGCACTACCCACTACTGCCCCGGCTGTACGCATGGCGTGGCCCACCGCCTCGTTGCCGAAGTTTTGGAAGAAATGGGGGAATTGCACAACACCATCGGCGTTGCACCGGTGGGCTGTGCTGTTTTTGCCTATAACTACTTCAACTTCGACTTTGTAGAAGCCGCTCACGGCCGCGCGCCAGCCATGGCCACCGGCATCAAGCGCACCCTGCCCAGCAAGACTGTCTTCACCTATCAAGGCGATGGCGACCTGGCCTCCATCGGCATGGGCGAGATTGTCGCTGCGGCTGCCCGCGGAGAGCTCATTACCGCCATTTTCATAAACAACACCAACTACGGCATGACCGGCGGCCAAATGGCCCCCACCACCCTGCCCGGCCAAGTTACCACCTCCTCCCCCAAAGGACGCGATGTGGAACGTCAAGGCTACCCCATCAAGGTAGCCGAAATGCTGTCCACCCTCGATGGTGCAGCCTATGTCGCCCGCCGCAGCCTCCACGATGCCCGCAGCATCCGCCAGGCTAAAAAAGCCATCCGCACCGCTTTTGAAGCCCAACGCCAGGGCCTTGGTTTTACGATGGTGGAATTGCTTTCCATCTGCCCCACCAACTGGGGTTTGAATGTGGCCGACTCACGCAAGTGGCTGGCCGATCACATGCTGCCCTTCTATCCGGTAGGCGATTTCAAAGTTAACCCGGCCATCAATGCCACTGGAGGTAACTGATGCAAACTGAGATCATTATTTCCGGATTTGGCGGCCAGGGCACCCTCTATGCCGGCCAATTGTTGGCCTACGCAGCCATGGATGAGGGCAAACAGGTCACCTGGATTCCCTCCTACGGCCCTGAAATGCGGGGCGGTACCGCCAATTGCACAGTGGTCATTTCCGACGAGGAAATTGGCTCCCCAACTGTTTTGTACCCTAAAGCGGTTTTGGCCATGAACCTGCCTTCGCTCGATAAATATGAACCCATGATGGCCACCGGCGGCACGCTGATCGTGAACGAATCCATGGTCAACCGTGTGCCCACCCGCAAGGATATCCGCATCATCATGGTGCCGGCCAACACCGACGCACAGGCACTGGGTAATGAACGCGTTAGCAATATGGTCATGCTGGGTGCATTGCTCAAGGCCTTGCCGCTTTTGCCCGAAGGCGCCATTGAACGTGCACTGGCCGCCCACACCGCCGAACGCCACAAGCGTTTGATG
>DATIUL010000383.1:0-2337 GCA_035466865.1 Anaerolineaceae bacterium
GAACAAATTCAAGACCGTAGATCTTAGCTGCAGAGTATATACCCAAGCCTGCATCAGCGGTCCCTGCGGCAATAGCAGCTGCCACGGCTGTGTGTGTAAGTTCTTCGCGTTGGTAACCTATCAACGAGACCGATTCCACGCCTTCTTTTTTCAGAAGGTAATCCAGCAGGATGCGGGTGCCACTGCCCTTTTGTCGATTGACATAACTTAATCCTGGTAATTCCTGAATTCCTTTGATTGAATTTGGATTGCCCGCCTTCACCATTAATCCCTGGGTTCGCAAAACACCCCGCATCAGGATCACAGATTCAACCTGGAAGTATTTTTGCAGGTAAGGGATGTTGTAAGCGCCGCTGGCTTCATCCAACAGATGGATGCCCCCCAAATGGGCTTCACCGCGCTTAATTGCCATGATGGCACCCATGCTGCCTACATGAGAAGAGCTCACTCGTGAAGCTGGCCAGGAAATTTTCATCAAATCAGCAATTTCATCAATCATTGGGTCATGGCTGCCTGTAACTACCAGGGACCGCTTTACCTCACGTGGGTCTTTTAATAACCACAAGTCAACTTGTTCCCCAGCCTCGTATCCTTCCACGTTTTGAGGAACTTCAATAATGCCGTCCGCCTTAATAAAGGAACTGACCACACCAGCTCCACGATTGAGTGGAACCGCAATTTGCTTTCCACTAACCTCGCCCAATTGCGCCCTGATGTATTCCTTGTATTTCAAGGATGACATGAGTTTCCGTGAGATCGCTGGATGGAGGATAGTCTTCTCAAGTTCAGATTGATGGGTCATCAAGTTCAAAGTTGGTCTAACGATTTCCTCCATGATAAGGATACCTGATACAGGGTAACCCGGCAGACCAATCATCGGTATGGTTTTAAGATTCTGTTTCTGGTAAGCAAGGATGGCGGGTTTGCCTGGCTTAATGGCTATCCCGTGTATGACCACATTACCAATCGTTTTGAAAGCTTGAGTGGCAAAATCTTTTTTGCCAGCTGAAGAACCTGCATTAAGAATAACGAGATCGCATTCTTGCGCAGCCGCCCTTAAAGCTTCTTCTATGGCTGCTTGTTTATCAGGCACAATGCCATAAACCTTTACCTGGCATCCCCACTCTTCCAACATGCCTTTAAAGATTATCGAATTAAACTCAATGATAGCGCCGGGTTCAGGTTTGGATGTTGGTTCAACCAATTCATTACCAGAGGGTATAAAACCAACCTTAACAACCTTTAAAACTTCCAACTCCAGGACCCCGGCAGCTAGTAAGGCCCCTTGCATGGCTGGAGTAATGCGTGTGTACGAGGTCAGGATCATATCCCCCGCGCTGATATCTTCCCCTATCTGACGGACGTTCTGCCACGGTGTTGCCGGAGAAAAAAGCAGTACAGATTCGCCTTGCTGAATGACATCTTCGACCATAACCACACAATCATGTCCGTTTGGCAATGGATCGCCAGTATTTACCCATTGAAAATCTTTTGCATTACTACTTCGGGGGGTCGATTCACTGGCTCCATAGCTCAATTCAGCTTGCATTGATATGCCATCCATGGCACAAGCATTATAGTGTGGCGCGCTGATTTTTGCGTATACGGCCTGGCTGGTGATACGTCCCAAAGCTTCCACTGTTGGCAAGCGTTCAGCGCCTAGATTTAACTCTGATTTAGCAATCGCATCCAGGTAAATTTGCCTGGCTTCTTCAATCGTATAGTTGGTTAAGTATTCAAATGCCATCTTGTCCTCACAAATAAGTGACTTGTACCTCAGCGTTTTTTGCCAAACCTTCAGAATCCCTTGGAATGCGGATGAAGCCATTAGCTCTTGACACATTGGTAATTAATCCAGATTTGCTCGGTATCGGATGAGCGATGCCATCGGTTAAGCGAACCAGTAAAAATTCTTCTCGGCCTTGATTTGAGGAATATGCACTGGCCATAACCGCGGGAACAGAAGCTTCTTCTGCATTTGCATTCAATAACTGCAGCAAAAGCGGCTTGACCAAGAGATGCGTTATAAAGTAAGCTGCCACCGGGTTCCCGGGCAAACCAATCACAGGTTTACCACCGATATCAGCAATGATGGTCGGCTTTCCCGGTTTCACAGCCAAACCGTGAACCAGAATCTTGCCTCTTTTTTCTATAACCCGGGCCAAATTATCCCGCAAACCAACGGATGTGCCACCTGAAATCAGAATGCAGTCTGAGGCATCCATTAGCTCGTCAAGAGCAGCCTCAAGCAAAGCTTCCTGATCTCTGATGAATTCATGAACGATTGGTTCAAAGCCCAATTGGCGGGTAAAAGCTACCAGAAGTGGCGAATTTACA
>DATIUL010000384.1:0-5584 GCA_035466865.1 Anaerolineaceae bacterium
AAGGCCCATGGCCACACCAGAAACGGGGGCTTTGATCGGCACGCCGGCATCCATAAGAGCCAGTGTGGAACCGCAGACAGAACCCATTGAGGAGGACCCGTTGGAACCCAGCACTTCGGAAACGAGGCGCATTGTGTAGGGGAAGGTTTTTTCGTCAGGGAGAACGGGCAGCAAGGCACGTTCTGCCAGGGCACCATGGCCAATTTCGCGGCGGCTTTGGCCACCAAGTCGTTTGGTTTCACCGGTGGCATAGGGTGGGAAGTTGTAATGGTGCATGTAGCGTTTGGATTCCATGCCAACCAGGCTATCGAGTTCCTGGGCTTCTTTGGGGGTTCCAAAGGTTGCCAGGGTCAGAACCTGGGTTTCACCACGGGTGAAGAGGCCTGAACCATGAGCGCGTGGGGAAATATCCACTTCGCAGTAGATTTCGCGAACTTCGTCCAGTTTGCGGCCATCGGGGCGTTTGCCTTCGTTCAGAATGCGCTCGCGCACGATCATGCGCTCGGCTTCTTCAAAAGCCTGGCTATAAAGGGCGGTCTGTTCTGGTTTAAGAGCAGGAGCCACTTTAGCAGGACCGGAGGCGTTTTGTTGATTGATTAAGTCGGCCAATTCCTGGAGGTACGCGGTTTTGAGGTCCGCGATGCCGCCGTAGAGGTCTTCCTTTTTATAGGGTTGGTCCAAAATGGCTGTCATGCGGTCAAAGATTGCAGCTTTTGCCTGGTCAAAGAGAGCTTCATCCTGTACAAAGAGCGGATCTTCGCGTTTGGTTTTGGCAATTTCGGCGGCCATTTGTTCCTGGATCTCGCAGATCGGGACGATGGACTTGTGGGCAAGCTCGAGGGCTTCAACCATCAGAATTTCGGTCACTTCGCTCGCGCCGGCTTCCACCATCAGGATCGCGTCCTTGGTGCCAGCCACTTTGAGGTCGAGTGTTGAGACTTCCATTTGCTGCAGGGTGGGGTTGACAATCAACTTGCCATCGACAAAACCGATGCGCACAGCGCCAACGGGACCGCTGAAATGGGGGATATCGGAGACCATGAGGGCGGCGGAAGCAGCCGAGATGGCCAGCATATCGATGGGGTTTTCGGTGTCCGCGGAGAGGGACATAATAACAATTTGGACCTCATTGCGGAAGCCATTGGCAAAGAGCGGGCGCAAGGGGCGGTCCGTAAGGCGGGCAACCAGCGTTGCTTCAGTGCTTGGGCGGCCTTCACGACGGAAGAAGGAACCGGGGATGCGTCCGCCGGCATACATGCGTTCTTCGTAATCTACAGTCAGCGGGAAGAAGTCTTGTCCTTCCCGGAGGCCGCCCATGGTGGCGGCGGCAAAAACAATGGTATCACCCTGACGGAGGGTGACTGAACCACCAGCCTGGCGAGCCAGGCGGCCGGTCTCAAAGGTGACTTCTTTGTCACCAAGTTTGGTCGTGTAATAACGTGCTTCGGGTTTCATTTTTTCCTTTTCTATGAAGCTTGCCAGTGCAGGTGCTGAAATTTTGGGAATACGGTTTTGGACATTTGCAGATTTGCAGATTTGCAGCTATTCCAGAAATTTCAAGACCCGACTGGTGTTTGGTTGACTCTTTGTTCTTTGGATGATGCGCGGAGAAATTTGTTCCAGATTTAGCCTGGTTTGGCATTCTCCGCGCGGATTCACACTCTGTGCTTACTTTTTGCGAATACTCAGCGTTTCAGTAATCGAAAGGAAGCGGGCATAATCCTTCTGGCGCAAATACGCGAGAAGGCGACGGCGCTGGCCTACCATTTTCAACAAGCCACGGCGGGATGAATTGTCGTGTTTATTGGCGCGTAGGTGTTCGGTCAGCGTGCTGATGCGTTCGGTCAACAAAGCAATCTGGACCTCTGGGGATCCAGTATCGCCTGGTTGGCGTTCGAACTTTTTAATGAGTTCTGTTTTCTTTTCTGGGTTGATTGACATGACGTCTGCTCCTATAAGTTTTTTATGCAAGTCTCCTGGCTGGCAGCCTAAAAAAGCTGACCGCGTGCCGGACTAGTCATTGCAAGCATTATAACTTAAAAAGCGGCAATGCAAGATTCAAATCCAAGGTTGACCAAACAAAATATAGCAGGCCAGGAAAGAAAAATGTGAGTTCTTAATTGAGATCAATCTGCTAAACAATTGCGTTTATAGTTGCAATTTATGAGTAATTGCGTTCTATACTGCAATTGCCTTCTGGTGTGCAATCGTGCTATAATTGCAGTAATTCATGGCAGGAGAAGGGAGATATCATGGCCGTAAAGAGAAAAACTTATTTTGCGATTATTGGGGACTTAATTGATTCCCGTAAAATTGTTGATCGGCCGAGCTTTCAGCAGGAATATGCTGGACTGCTATCCGAATTGAATGAGAAGTATGCTTCGGTAATCGTCTCCCGCTTTGCGATCACACTTGGCGATGAATTCCAGGGAGTCCTGGGAAATGCCGAAAAGATAATGGAAATTCTGAATACAATCTCTGTAAGGCTCCATCCACAAAAAATCCGGTTTGGAGTTGGGGTCGGGGAAATGACAACTGACCCTGAACTTGATCGAAACATCGGGATGGATGGGCCCGCATTCTGGAGGGCAAGAAGCGCTATTGAATATATTCATGATGATAATGATTATGGGGTAAGCCGAACTTACGTTTTGGCAGGGGATGACGCAAACACGGGATTAATCAATTCAAGTTTGGCTGCCAATGATTTTATTTTTAGCCGTATGACCACTGCTCAGATGCAGACATTCCAGGAACTGGTCAAGATGGGTGCAGCCTGGAGCGATTTTGAACAAAAACAAATTGCAGAACGATTAAAAATCGCCGCATCTTCGGTGCTCCGTAGGCTTAAAAGCAGCGGCCTCAAAATTTACCTGCGAAATAGCAAGGAAATTTCCTCCGCCATCCAATCACTGGGAGTTCATGATGAAAATTACTGAGGTCCTCATCATTTATATGATCGCTCACCTATTGGGAGATTATTATTTGCAGAGCGAGCATTTGGCCGCCACAAAGACATCGCAGACTGGCGCATTCTTATTGCACGCGTTCTTGTATGCCCTGCCTTTTGGGTTAAGTTGGTTTATCGTGCGGCCTTTTTGGCCTGTGTTGGTAATTATTACGGGTGGTCACGCCCTCGTTGACCTATTAAAAATCCGCTTATCCAATAGGGTTGAGAAGGTTAAAGGTGGCCGACCACAAAAAAATGCTTTGCGCAGCAAATCAATCCTCTTTCTTGCAGATCAATTACTTCATGTCACGATAATACTCCTGGCAGTTTTCACTTGGCCGACGTTTTACCTACAAGCCTGGATCCAACCCAATATCCTGGGTTATTTCCGATGGGCCTTGGTACTCCTCGCCATTTGGTCTCCTGCAAGTGTTAGTTTTGAGGAACTTTTCAGGAAGTTCAAACCTCCAAGGATCATCCACAAAACGATCGTTCAGAAGCCAGAGCCAGTTCATGTTGTTGAGAGCACGGGCCCAGTAGACACTGTGGAGGGCGCGGGGCGTTGGATCGGAATCTTTGAGCGCACAATCACCGTGCTGAGCATCAGCCAGGGGCAATATTCTGCATTGGCGGTGATTATCGCGGCCAAATCTTTGGCCAGATTTAAGCTGATCAGCGATGACCAGCGCTTCGCGGAATACTATTTAATAGGAACACTCTACAGCATCCTCTTCGCGCTGCTGGCCTATTTACTGGTTTTCAAATTGCTGGTCTGACGGGACTGTTATCAACAGCGCCTGACTGCGCGAAGTTGACATTTGCTCCCCGGTACTCTATGATTAAGTTCTCAGGCTGGCCAGGTGCGCGCGCTCGCAAGAGTGAGGAAAGTCCGTACACCACAGGGCAGGGAGCCAGGTAACACCTGGAGAGGCGTAAGCTTCTGGACAGGGCCACAGAAACAATCCGCACGCAAGTGTAAGGGTGAAAAGGCGGTGTAAGAGACCACCGGTGCCGGCAGCAATGCTGGCAGCCAGGCAACCCCCTTCCGGTGCAAGGTCAAACAGGAGAGAGAACCGGCTCGGTTCATTTGATCTCCGGGTAGACCGCAAGGAGCTTCTCCGTGAGGAGCAGCCAAGATAGATGCGTACCCTCAAGACAGAATACGGCTTATCGGCCAACCTGAGATTTTCCATCCAAAGAGAATTGAATTGATTTCCTAGTCTACCCTGAGTTGGGGGTCTCCCGTAGGGGGAGATTGGTGCGCATTTCACCAATCCACCATCAAAGTCGGTTCGGTCGATCTGCTTGTTTGTCGGCGGATTGACCAAAGGAAGGTCAATTATCGCCCTTACAAACAAAGAAACGAAAAAATGGCTGGAGCGATTTTCATCGCTCCCTACGAACGATGGAAAAATTCTTTCAAAATGATACACAGTGGTTAAACTCAATGCTCTGCCTGTGCTCTCCACGAAGTGGACAGGTACGAAGACACCGGAGCAAACACGTAAGCAAACCTGAGACCTGACGGTCAAAAGCAAGTGCTCGGTCGGGAGACTACCCCTCCGTTTCATACCCGTCCATTTTATGGTGGGCACTGGCGGTGTGCCCAGGCGGAAAGAACAATATGCGCGACTGGCTTTTTTGACATGGGAAAATTCAAGTTCTGTTTGTTCGTCGGCGGATTGACCAAAGGAAGGTCAATCTCGCCCTACGGCTGAGATATTCCATTTAAAGAGTATTCATTTTGATTTCAGATATGGCGCATTTTTGTCAGGGCGACATGCCTAGGGTAAGACTGGTGCGCATTTCACCAATCCACCATCAAAGTCCGCTTAGGCCGACCCGATTGTTTGTCGGCGGATTGACCAAAAGAGGTCAATCTCGCCCACGATTAATTTCTTTTTTAGGAAACTCAAGCAAACCAATGCCGTGAAGCAAGTAAGCTTGAGTCGTTTAGCTTATACTTAAACCATGACCGATGGCAATCTGTTCCCTGAACTCTCGTCCGTTCCACAATCGGAATACGAACCGGATGCCCTTTCTCCGGATCCTGACACCATTGCCACCCCCCAGAACCCTGCGCCAGTTTCAGTTGCTCCTGAGGGAGCTGTACCTGTTGAACAGCTGGCACCACCCCCAATACCCCCTCAAACAGAAGTTACACCACTAATACAAGCTACGGCCGGAGAGCCAATCCCCTTGGACGGCTCCATCCCACCGGGCTTCCCACCCGAAGATCTCAGCCCGATAACACCTGCCCCACAAGGCAAGCGCCCTTCCAACTTTTGGCTCTGGGCAGCACCAGCATTGCTGCTTGTGTTGATCATGCTTGCAGTAGGTTTGCGGTCATTTATTGTGCGCGGAATCGCCAATGTCTCACTGGATG
Source organism: Anaerolineaceae bacterium (assembly GCA_035466865.1). Taxonomy (GTDB): domain Bacteria; phylum Chloroflexota; class Anaerolineae; order Anaerolineales; family Anaerolineaceae; genus Mesolinea. The sequence goes on from DATIUL010000384.1 coordinate 5,337, forward strand.
TAGTACGGCCAAGATCAGGGGAGAACATTTTCCTCAATCAACCCGTAACGGTGGTTGCCAGAATTCGCAGTTCAAACGGTTGGTCTAAAGCCAATTTTTATGTTAACAACCAATTGCTGCAAAGCATACCTGGTACGGACGCAAATTATGACCAGGAACTCAATTTCACCTGGACGCCAAGCACTGAGGGAGCAAACATGCTGCGGGTGCTGGTTACCAATAAAAAAGGCGACCAAACGGCAACCGAG
>DATIUL010000385.1:0-4713 GCA_035466865.1 Anaerolineaceae bacterium
CGCGGCTGCCAGGTGCACGTTGTATTCAGGTTGAGGCAGGGTGATCCAGTTATAAATCTGGATTGGCATGGTCGTAAATTTATCCCAAACATTCTCAGGCAAAAAAGGCACGTACATGAAAGCGCCCATGATGATAAGCGGGGCGGTTTCGCCTAATGCCCGGCCCATAGCCAGGATAATACCGGTAAGGATCCCCGGAAACGAGACTGGCAGAACCTGGGTGCGAATCATTTGCCAGCGGGTAGCCCCCAGGCCGAAGGCCGCTTCACGGATCGAATTGGGGACGGCGCGAATGGCTTCACGGGAAGAGATGATCACGGTCGGGAGTATCAAGAGACTCATGGTCAAGCCGCCTGCCAACAAACTGCGGCCAAATGGCAGATGAATTGGCAGCGCTTCAAGGCCAAAGAGGTTGAACTGTAAGCCCCCCACACCACCCGCTTCGATGGGCAGATTGAACAATTTGGCCAAAGCACTGTTAGGCGCAAAAAGCCCAAACATTCTCCCGAAAACGGTCAGGCCAAGCATACCGTAAACAATCGATGGTACACCGGCAAGGTTGTTGATGTTGATGTTTATGAAATCTGTCAGTTTGTTTTTTGGAGCGTATTCCTCCAGGTAAATTGCCGCGGAAATGCCCAGCGGAAAACAGAAAATGGCCGTGAGTAAAACATTAAAAATGGAACCAAAAATACCTGAATTCATGCCTGCCTTGGCAGGGAAGCGCGAATGGTTGTTCGTAAACAGGTTTGGCGTGACGTAAGCAGCGCCATCGATGATGATGTCTATGATCATCATGGTCAATACCAGCACGCCAAACAAGGTGCAAGCCAATAGAATTATGCGCCAAATGCGGGCACTGCGCTGGCGCTTCTCAAGCTTGTCCTGAAAATCGCTCGACTTTAAGGCGGCGTCACTCATTCATATACCTCACGGAACTTCCGCAAAACCAGGTCGCTGATCAGGTTCATCACAAAGGTCATAACAAATAAGGTCATGCCCACTGCATAGATGGATTGACTGTTGATGGAGCCTGCGGCAGCGTCTCCAAAGCTGACTTGAACAATGAAAGCCGTCAGGGTCTGCACGCTTCTTAACGGGTTCAAGGTCATGTTTGGGGTCGAACCAGCGGCGATCGATACGGCCATGGTCTCCCCGATGGCGCGTGAAATGGACAAAATAAAGGCCGCCACAATACCGCTAAGGGCTGCCGGAACCACCACTTTTACGGCTACTTCAAATTTTGTCGCCCCCAATGCAAAAGCGCCTTCCCGTAAAGCCCGGGGAACAGCACGCATGGCATCCTCACTGACCGAGGCAATCATGGGGATGATCATAATGCCCACCACCAACCCAGCACTTAGGGCATTGAAGTACATCACATCCATCCCCAACCAGTCCTGGAAGACAGTTTTAATGATGGGGGTGATAAAGGTGATGGCAAAGAAGCCATAAACCACCGAGGGTACCCCTGCCAGGATTTCGAGAATGGGTTTAATTGTTCCGCGCAGTTTTTCTGAGGCGTACTCGCTGAGGAAGATGGCTGTGCCCAGGCCGACTGGCACGGCAAGTAAGGCAGCCACGCCAGCAACCAATAAGGTGCCGGCTACCAATGGCAGAATTCCAAAATTATCGGGAGAGGGCTTTGATGAAAGGGGCTGCCAGTTTGTACCGGTCAGGAATTTCCAAAAGGATACTTCGGGGCGGGCAAAAAATCCGAGTGTTTCAGATAATAGCGAGAGAATGATGCCGATTGTAACCAGGATTGTCAGGACAGCGGCGGCTTTAAAAATAAATGCGATGCAACCTTCTCTTCGGCGGGTATCCTCGGAGAGCAGTATTTTTGAGTGCCCTGTTTGTTCGCTCTTCGAACCCTGCATTATTTCCTCGACCTGCGCTTTGAACCATTCACTGCGGGGCTAATATTAAATAATTATATGTGTAAGTGGGTGCGATTGGGGTTAAGAGTTGATTAAGACTGATAGCAGGGCGGGCCGCAATAGCCTGCCCTGCTACCAAATCAGTAACTGCTTACTTACCCAAGACCGTGTTCAATGTGGCAACGTTAGCTTCAAATGTACCAGCGGGAGGAAGTGAATAGCCTACACTGGCCATAATTGCCTGGGCACCTGCGGGGGTGAAGAAGTAATCCACAAAGGCGGCTACCTGGGGTTTTTCAACAAGGGCTTTGTTGTTGGCATAGATGTAAAGTGGGCGGGAAAGGGGGTTATAACTGCCATCAGAGACGGTACGGTCCTCCGGGAGCACAGCCACACCAGCCTTGTTGACTACGGGGACGGCCTTTACCTTGTCTACATTGTTCACGTAGTAAGCGTAGCCAAAGAAACCGAGGGCATTCTTCTCGTTGGCGATGCCATTGAGCAGCACATTGTCGTCAGAGCTGAAGGTTGTCTGGGCATCACTGCGCAAATCTTCTTCGCCTTCTTTTGCGGCGGCCACAACTTCGGTCATGAAGTCACGGGTGCCTGAGTCAGGGTCGGGGATGAAGAAGAGAATGGGCTCATTGGGGAAGGAGGCATCCAGATCAGACCAGTTCTTGATGGTGGATGAAGCGCCAAAGAGGTCTGCAAGTTGTACGGCAGTCAACTCCTTGACCCAGTCATTTTGGGGGTTGACCATAACAGTCAGGCCATCGAGACCAACCAGGTATTCGCTGAATTCAATGCCAGCTGTCTTGCAGAGTTCGAGCTCAGAGCTTTTAATGGCGCGGGAGGCATCCGAAATGTCGGTCTCGCCTGCGCAGAATTTCTTGAAACCACCGCCGGTGCCGGATAAGCCCACAGAAATGCGTACGTCGGGAGCAACCGCGGCAAATTCTTCAGCCACAGCGACAGTGATGGGGTAGACGGTCGAAGAACCGTCGATGACAACTTCACCGCTCAGATCGGCAGCGGTAGAAGGTGCAGCAGGTTCAGCCTGGGTGGGAATGGCGGCGGGTTTGGCGCAAGCGCCAAGCACCAGGGCAGAAATAATCAAGATGGCGAATAGGGTGAAACGACGCATTCTTTTTCTCCTTGTAATATTTTAGTGTTCTTAATTATGTTAACATTGGCCACTTAAATCGGGGTGAAAAGATTGTTAACGAGCGGTCATACTTTGATTTACAGAAGGTCGATTTCCTTAGCACCTCTCAACAATTATCGGAAAAGTAGCGTAGAATCTTCTTGATGAGACTGAGAAATTTTGGCTTATTGATCTGTACTTTTGCAACAGTGAGCTTGAGTTGGGGCTGCAGCCAAAAGCAAATTCTGCCCGGCCTCACCCCAATCCCTTTTGCGCCACCAACTCCGACTCTCTCCCAAAATTTACTGGCCACCGACCAGGCGAGGCTATCCACCCCTACCCCTGAGCCTTCACCTACTCCCTGGGTATATATCAGCGTTACGCCTACCACGGACCCCTTGAAACCTCAAACTCATTACCAGAACCCTCTGACCGGACTGGGAGAGGTCAAGTCAGAGACCGCCAGCCAGCGGCCGATCATTATCAAGTTAGCCAACTGGCCCGAGGAGTTGCGCCCGCAAGCTGGCCTGAACGGGGCAGATCTTGTTTTTGAGTACTTCATTGGCGCGCAATCCAACCACCTGGCTGCCCTGTATTTTAGCCAGGCACCAGAGGCTGTGGCGCCGCTGGCTCCTGCCAGGGCCCCAGACACTCGCCTGGCGATCCTCTACGGTGCAAGCCTGGCCTATCAGAGCGCAAGACCCAACATTCAAAAGATTATTGATAATTCTTTGCCGGGTCGAAATTTTATGGTCAATACCGTTCCTTGCCCGGCGATATGCTCCGAGAAAGCTGCCATGGGGGCTAACATCGCCGTCGATTTGCCTGCCCTCAGGGCTTATATCAGCCAGAAGGATCCAGAAAAAGTGGATTTAGCTCTGGCAGGTATGACGTTCAAAGAGCAACCTGGCAAAGGTGACGGCGAAGCCCAGCAGTTTAGTTACATGTACGCGGATTTCTCGGTTATGGATTGGCACTACGACCAAAGCACCGGAAAATACCAACTCTGGCAGGATTTCCGCTATACCCCAGGCAAGTACAAACTGGAACCCTCATATGACCGTGATAGTGGAACGCCTATTGCTTTTGATAACGTAATTGTGCTCTACACCCGCTACATCAGTTATGGGTCGGATGGGTACGATTTGGATATGCGCGAAACTGACCCGCAACAGCAAGCATTAATTCTCCGAGATGGCAAGATCTTTTATGGAAAGTGGTTTGTACCGGCTTCAGATCGACCCATCCAGTTTAAAGATGCAGATGGTCTTGATATTCCGCTCAAACCTGGCAGAACCTGGATTACATTTGCGAGCATCAACACAATTTCCAAACAGACCCAACCGGGTGTCTGGGAATTGACTTTTTCGTTCAATTAATCTGCCGGAAAAACTAAATCAACACAGGTAGTTCAGCAACTGGTTTTACTTTTGCTGCCCGCAGACCATTTAACGTAACCACTAATGAGAGACCCACATCAGCAAGTACTGCCGTCCAAAGTGGTGTGAGGCCAGCAATCGCCAGGCCAGCCACAATAAATTTAACAGAAAGACTGATGCCAATATTCTGCTTGATCAGTTGATTGGTGAAGCGCGCCAGCTTGACCGCAAAGGGTAGCTGTTTGAGGTTGTCATTCATCAGAACCAGGTCTGCTGTTTCGAGAACCTGTGCATTGCCTGCGCCACCCAA
>DATIUL010000386.1:0-1862 GCA_035466865.1 Anaerolineaceae bacterium
GGTTTCATCTTTAAAGACATCAAAACTGACGCCATCAACAGCTTTTACATCGCCAACCTTACGCTGGAACACGCCAGAATATATTGGAAAATACATTTTTAGGTCTTCTACTTTAACAAGTACTTCATTAGAGGTGGTCATGCACGCACCTTCCCGGTCTTTATATCCACCCAGCAACGAACCGTGTGATCATTATCAATATTTTCAAGGCCTGGCAACTGCTCCCGGCAGATGGGCTGAACCCAACGACAACGGGGAGCGAATGGACAGGATTGAGGTCTTCTGTAGAGCACCGGGGGCATGCCTTCGATGGAATACAGACGGTGGCGTGCACCTTTCTGCGTGGAAGGCAAAGAGCCGAGAAGCCCAACTGTATAAGGGTGCGTTGGGTCGCTATACAGTTTTTTGATCGGGGCTTCTTCGATAATGTAACCGCCATACATGACCATAACACGTTGGGCAATACTGGCAACCACGCCCAGGTCATGGGTAATCCAAATGATGGCCATTCCCAGTTGTTCGCGCAGCCTGATGACCAATTCAACAATCTGGGCCTGGATGGTTACATCCAGGGCCGTTGTGGGTTCGTCCGCAATCAGAATTTGTGGGTTACAGGAAAGTGCCATGGCAATCATCACACGCTGACGCATACCGCCCGAATATTGGTGTGGGTAATCCTTTAGGCGGTCGCCAGCACGTGGGATGCCTACTTGCTCGAGCAGTTCGATCGAACGTTTGCGAGCTTGTTCTTTGGTCATTCCCATATGCAAGAGCAAAGGCTCTTCCATTTGACGACCAATGGTCATCACAGGGTTGAGTGAAGTCATTGGATCCTGGAAAATCATGGCAATCTGGCCACCACGAACATGCCTGAGTTCCTCTTCGGGCATCGAAATCAGGTCTTTGCCTTTGAAATTGGCAACCCCATTCACGATTTTTCCTGGAGGCATGGCCACCAATCGAAGGCAGGAGAGCATGCTGACACTTTTACCACAACCACTTTCCCCCACAACGCCCAGGGTTTCCCCTTCGTTGAGGCAGAAACTCACGCCGTTTACAGCATGAATAATTCCGCCTGGTGTATTGAATACTGTTTCAAGGTCCTGCACATTTAGTAGTTCATTTGCCATTAACTAATTCCTTAAAATGGTTTGGCTATTATTTAGCGAATGCATTATTAGGGTACGCAACAGTTAATAAGTGTTTTAAATACAGGCTGAAATTATATCACTATAGAGAATCTGGACAGCGCCAAATGCAGAAATACCTGAATTTATGGTTAATATTTGATTAAATGGATTAATAAATTCAAATGAGGCGTTAAGAAACAAGGTTACAGATAATAACTTGGCGCTTGATATCTAAAAAAAGTGGGTGAGCAAAAAGAGGGTTCCCGATTGCTTGAAATGCATTTTCCCCACATATCTCCAAACTCGATCATCAGGTCAACAGTTCCATAATCACCAACCATATCCTTTACAAGGAAAAATCGACGTGGTTGTTCCAAATTTTTCAAACCCAAAGCGTTCACAGCGCCAAAATTGCGAAGTGTCTTCGTCTTTTCATCCAGTGCTTGCCCTTCCGGGCTGCTAACAAGGTTTATTAGTTTGTCCAAGGATTGAATTGAAAGCCGTGAATTGCGATAAGTAAAAGTGTCCACCTGGTTACCTGCTAATGCCATCAACATGATGATGACAACCGCGGCCATAAATTGGGAGCCTACTGTGCCGCTGGCCAAAGTGGATTCTATTAAGTTGATCTCGATCAATCCGGCAATCAGGAAGGCAAACATCATCAGGATGGCACCAATTGTGATCAGCAAAGCCACAAAGTAAGTTGGTATAACAGGCTTTACCAGGGTG